>JACMJB010000257.1 GCA_014380815.1 Armatimonadota bacterium | reverse complement strand
TGTGTCAGTGGGGCGGGCAGGGGCGGGGCCGTCTGCGGCCTCGCGGTGGATTTTGTCATTTTGATTGGCTTGACCGGAACAGGCGGTGCTGCCCTCGCGCCACTGACACAGCCCACACTGACTGTCACAAACAAAAGGACGCCGCCGCACAACAGCCGGGCGGCGGCGCATTGAAAAATCATCACGTGTCTTGGAAACTCCCCACTAGCCTGCCTGATTGGTTCGGGCGGCAAGGCTAGCCGCCATTTCTGGTCGCCAGCGGAACGGTCTTACGGCTCCGCCAATCATTCCCGATTCTGTCGCACGCCAACCGACCTCGTAAATCACCCTCAGACACCCTCAGATGCTGTACACCGCGCGGAACTTGGTGTTCAGGTAATGCAGGTAGGAGTGGGATTGCGCGGGTTCCCCGCACGCCCGCTGCACGAGTTCTGCGGGCAGGTAACGCGCGCCTGGCTTGTGGACGTTCTCGCGCAGCCAGGAAAGCAGGCTGGCAAACTCCCCCTCTGCAAGATCCGTGGTGATCGCCGGATGGTCTGAGGTAGCTTTGTCGAAAAGCTGGGCGGAAAGGATCGTGCCGAGCGCGTAGGTGGGGAAGTAACCGAAGCTCGCCCCGCTCCAATGGATGTCCTGCAGGCAGCCCTCGGCATCATTGGGCGGCGTGATGCCCAGGTATTCGCTCATCTTCGCATTCCAGGCGTCGGGGACATCCTTGACCGCGATAGAGCCGTCAATCAGCCCCTTTTCCATCTCGAAGCGCAGCATGATATGGAGGCAATAGGTCACCTCGTCTGCCTCGACCCGGATCAGCGAGGGTTCCACCTTGTTGATGGCTTTATAGAAGGCATCTACGCTCACCTCATCCAGAACGCCGGGGAAGTGGCGCTGCAGATCGCCGTAATAGACATCCCAGAAGCCCCGCGACCGCCCGACGATGTTTTCCCAGAGCCGCGACTGCGACTCGTGAAAGCCAAGGCTCGCGGCATCGGACAGCGGCGTGTTATCATCCCCGGGATCGAATCCCTGCTCGTAAAGCGCGTGTCCGGTCTCGTGGACAGTGCCCATCAGCGCGCAGGGCAGCCAGTTCCGATCGAAGCGTGTGGTGATGCGGACATCGCTGCGTCCAAACGACGTGCAGAAGGGGTGGACCGCCTTGTCCTGCCGTCCCCGCTCGAAGTCATAGCCCATCTTCGCGACGATAAACTCGCCAAACGCCTTCTGCTGCTCCGGGGCGAAGTCACGGCGCAGCACGGAATCGTCCACAGGCGGGGCGGCGGCAAGGTCCTTCACCAGCGCGACCAGGCCTGTGCGCAAATCGCCGAATACGCGCTCGACTTCCACGGTCTTCATGCCCGGTTCGTACTGATCCAGCAGAGCATCGTAGGGGCGGTCCTCGTAGCCATAAGCCTCCGCGACCTGTCGCGACAGGTCCAGCAGATGCTCGACGGTCGGCGCGAACTGTGCCCAGTTGGAGGCCTCGCGCGCCTTGACCCAGGTCTCGTGACCAAGCGTCGTTGCCTTGGCGATCTCGGTCACCAGCTCGGTCGGCAACTTGGTAGCCTTGTCGTAATCGCGGCGGACAACGCGCAGCGTCAGTTTCTCGTCGCTGCCGTCGGGCATCCCGGCGGCCTCCCCCTCCGCCGCCTGAAGGAGACGTCCCGTCTCCTCAGCAACATGCAGTTCATGAGCGATCTTGCCCAGCACCGCAAGCTGTTCGGACCGCTCCTGCGCGCCGCCGGTCGGCATATAGCACTGCTGATCCCAGCCCAGAACCGCCGCCGACGTGTTGATATGCCCGATTTCCGCGAGCCGCGCAAGAAGCGCCTGATAGTTTTGCATCCGTCCCAAAATTCTCCCCGCTCATCATACCGGCAGGGAGCGGTGGGGTGCAAAGCGAGGCCGGGAACGCTTGACGCCCTTCGCCTCGGTTGCTACAATCTTTCATGCTCGCCGTTGTTCGCGCGGTCGTTTCCGCCATCACCCGCGCTGATGCGCAGGCCGTTGCGCTTCTCGCGCTCGCGGACGGTGAAGCGGAGCCGCGCCGCGCGCTGGCTTATCCCGCCATTACGGGTCCGGTCGCGGTTGGGGACTCGGTCCGGCTGAACATCACCGCGACCGATCTGCGTCTTGGGACCGGCGGCGTGGATTTCGTGATGTCGGTGGAGGGGCAGCCGCTCCCCACGGTCTTTGGCGACCCCGTGGGCGGCGAACACATCGTCAAATTGCGCTACACCCCGTTGCAGCATGCGGTTCGTGTCGCCGAGATGGACCCCGCTCACGCCGGGACCTGGGAGATGGCCAGCACGCTGCTCCAGTCCCCGGTCGTGGTCTGCGGCCTTCACTCGCAGATCGCCCCCGTTGCGGCAGGGGTCAAGGCGGCTCGCCCGGAGGCCCGGATCGCCTATGTCTGGACCGACAGTGCCGCCCTGCCGCTCGCCTTTTCCGATCTGGTGCGCGATCTCAAAACGGCGGGCTTGATCGAGGTCACCCTGACGGCAGGTCAGGCCTTCGGGGGCGACTATGAATGCGTCAGCGATGCCTCCGCTCTGCTTGCTGCGCGCTGGGTCGCCCGCGCCGATGTGGTGATCGTCGCGCCGGGTCCCGGCAACGCGGGCACGGGCACCCGCTTCGGCTTTTCCGGCGTGGAGCAGGGGCCGCTGCTGGACCTGACCGGGCGACTCTGGGGGACCCCCATCGGCGTGCTGCGGCTGTCGCTCGCCGATAAACGTGACCGTCACTACGGGCTGTCGCACCACTCTGTCACCTCGCTTGGTCTGCTCGCCCAGTCGCCAGGGATCGTCGCCTGGCCGGAGATTCCGATCGGTGTCCCTGAAAAAGCGTACCGCGAGGTGAAAGAGGCGGTGGAGAACTCTCCCATCGCCGCGCTGCACACCGTCGAGATCGCGGATGGCGCGCCGGGTCTCGCGCTTCTTGCGGAGCGCGGCGTTCCGGTTACCTCGATGGGCCGCGCGCCCGTCCAGGACCCGCTCTGCTTTCATGCGGCGGCGGCGGCGGGGGCGGTCGCCGCCTTCCGTATTCGTGCGCGGCCCCGTTCCGGGTAGAATCAAAAACATGCCTTTGTACACGGAAATCGAAGAGCCGGAGTTCGCGGACGGTGAGGCCCGGCACCGATGGTTTGTCAACGTCGTTCTCGCCGATTACGGGGAACTCGAATCCGCGCCAAAAGACACAGAGGTTCCGAATGAACTGAACTGGCTGCTGCTGGTACCGCCGGATCGCCGTTACGACTTCGAGGATGTCGAGTGCGGAATGGTGTATCTCTCTCCGGACGGGGCGTACACGGCAACGGTCTGGGACGCCTCCGGCGAGGATGACGAACCCTGGGGGGTATTTTGGGTGGACGACTTCGGCCCGCGCCTGTTGCCCGAATATAGCGTGTTCCGCGAGGAAGCGACGGAGGAGGAACGCGAAGCGGTGCTGCGCCGCGCCGCCGACGAGATCCCGGACCGGGCGGAGCGAGGCGAGTGGACGCGAACCGGAACGCCGGTCGCCGTTCCCGACTGGCTGATGACGGAGCTATCCGAGGACGACGGCAACGAGCAGGAATAGGAGACAGCGATGGACCAGACCGAAACAGTGACCCATAGTGAGCGGATCTTCGAAGGACGCATCGTCAAGCTGCGGGTGGACACCGTGACGCTGCCCAATGGTAAGCAGAGCAAGCGCGAGGTGATCGAACACAGCGGGGCGGTCGCCGTGGTCGCGCTCCTGGACGACCAGACCGTGCTGCTGGTCCGGCAGTTCCGGCTTCCGGCGGAAAAGGCGCTGCTGGAGATTGTCGCGGGCGGCATTGATGCGGGAGAGTCGCCGATAGAGGCCGCGCGGCGCGAACTCGCCGAGGAGATCGGGATGGTTCCCGATACCCTCATCCCGCTTTACGAGGCGTTTGTCGCGCCCGGATACACCACGGAGAAGATCTATGGCTTTCTGGCACGAGGGCTGCGCGATGCCCCCGAGGACGCCGACGAGGACGAGTTCGTGGAGGTCGTCTCGATGCGCCTCGACGACGCGATCAAGGCAATCTCAACGGGCGAGATCGAAGATATGAAGACGGTCGCTGGCCTGACTCTGACGGCGCGGCTTCTGCAGGACTCCAGCGGTACCGCCCGGTAATTGCGCTTGCCCCTGCCCTAGACTGCCTCAGACTGCCTCCAGCTTCCAGTCACTAGCCCGAAAAATATCGGACCCCTTTCCGGGGATGGCGCCCTCGCCGCGCAGAGGCAACACCCCCTCATCGGCGAGCGCGAGGAGGACACCTACCGCATCCGCATCCCACTGCTCGCCCGCGCCCTGCTTGAGTTGCTCCAGAACATCCGGGACCGCGATCTGCGACCGATAGGGGCGGGGCGAGGTCATCGCGTCATAGGAATCCGCGACCGCAATGATCCGCCCTCCCAGGGGGATCGCACTGCCCTTGAAGCCATCGGGGTAGCCTCCGCCATTGATCTGTTCGTGATGGCTGCGCACCATGGCGACGGTCTCCTCCTCCAAAAGCGGGGCGAGGATCGTCTCGCCGATCAGGGGGTGCTGCCGCACCGTATCCCTCTCGGTCTCCGTGAGAGGAGAATCCTTGGTCAGAAGCGACTCCGGGATCCCGATTTTGCCGATGTCATGAAATAGGGCGGCCACGCGGACGCGGGCGGCAAATTCCCGGTTGTGGGGCAGCAGGCGCAGGGCGATGTGAGACGCGATCTTCGCCACCCGCGCGGAGTGGTCGCGCGTGTTCGAGTCTTTGGCCTCCAGGGCGGCGATTAGCATCTCCAGTGAACCCTGCATCGTCCGATTGAGCCGCTCCGCCTGCGCCGCGACGCGGCGCTCCAGATTCTGCTGGTAGTCCCGGTTCTCCCGGACCAGGCGGCGGCGCTCCAGCGCATTCCCTACCCGCACCACCACATCCGCAAGGTCGAAGGGTTTCAAAAGGTAATCATAGACCCCCTCTTTCAGGCATTCGATAGCGCTTGAGGTCTCGTTGGCAGCGGTAATGAGCAGGACCGCAAGATCCGGGTCCCGCTCTCGGGCGATCCGCTGCATCTCATCGCCGCGAAGCCGTGGCATATGAATGTCCGTCAGCAGCACATCGAAGGGCTTTTCCGCCAGCCGGTCCAGTGCCTCCTGTCCGCTGGTGGCGATTGTTGCGTCATAGCCGGCATAGGTCAGCCCGCGCGATAGCACCATCGCGACCGCGGCTTCGTCATCCACCACAAGGATAACGGGACGGTTAGCGCCTTCCATATCCTCCTGGGGTGAGGAAAGGACAGCAGCGGTTCCCGGTGATCCGAACCGCCCGGTGACCGGCGGCTCAGCGGCAGATATCGTGCTTTTCATTTCTGGTGTCTCGCCATTGGGTATTCTCCCACACTCCTGTTATTCGGTGGATGTCCCACGGTCGTGATGCCGGGGAAGACACAGGGTAAACACCGACCCGACACCCTCTGCCGACTGGGCGGTAAGGGTGCCGTCATGGGCTTGAACAATCCCATGACACAGCGAAAGCCCAAGTCCGGTTCCCTCCCCGATGTCCTTAGTAGTGAAGAACGGTTCAAAAACCCGCTGGCGGGTCGCCTCGGACATTCCGGTTCCACTGTCCCCCACGTAAACCCAAACCAGCGACTCGTCCGCTCCCATTTGGATCTGCAGCAGACGCCCCCCTTTGGGGCGAGAGCGCATGGCATGCTCCGCGTTGCCGAGTAGATTGAGCAGCACCTGAACGATCTGATCCGTGCAAACCTTCACGCAAAAATGATCGGCCTTCGCGGCATCCCAGCTAATCTCCACGCCTGCCTCACTCAGGCCAAACTCCGACAGCGAGAGCGCTTCCGCCACCAGCGAATGCAGAGAACGAACCTCGTGGGCACCCCGCTCCACGCCCTTTTCCGCGCTGCTTCCATGCGCGAAGGTCAGCAGGGACCGCACTACCCGACTGGCCCGATCCGCCATGAGCCGGATGGACTGCGCATCCTCCCGCACCTGAGCGTCTGAATGCATCGCCAGAAGCTGGGCATTGCCAGAGATCGCCGCGAGAGGATTGTTCATCTCGTGGGCGATTCCCGCCACCATTTCTCCCAGGGTCGCCAGCTTTTCGGACTGCAGGATCTTCTGGCGAAGCTGACTGCGCTCGGTCACATCCATCGCGACCCCGATCACCCCGGTCATCCGGCCTTCCGCGTCGAACATCTGCTTACACTTTGTCTCGAAAGCGATCCCCTGTACTTCCAGCAGCCAGGAGGTCGCCTTGCCCACCAGAGCGTCCTGGATAAGTGCTGCTACTTCGGGCACGGAACGGTAAACATCAAGGGCGGACCTGCCGGTCACCTCACCCGGATGCAGTCCAAGCGAGGCAAGCCCCTTTCCCTCGGAAAACGTGAAAACCCCGTTGGTATCCAGCCCAAAAACCACGACCGGCAGATTGTCCACGACCGTCCGCAGGCGCTCCTGAGTTTCACGCAGCGACTCCTCGGCCCGAAGTTTTTCCGTGATGTCGTGGATCACCGTCAGGCGAGCTGGTCGTCCCCGGAAGGTGAGCGGATGGGCGGCGACCTCTACCTTGATCCGGGTGCCGTCTTTTTTCAGGTGAAGCCAGGGACCTCCATAGTCGGTGACGGTTTGGTACACCTTCGCGTTCTGCTCAAGAGCCGCACACTCGGAGTCGGGACGAATATCCGTGAGGCGCAGGGTCAGGAACTCCTCTCTGGTATACCCGTAGTGCGCGATCGCAGCATCGTTCACCTCCAGAAAGCGGAAGTTTTCCCGATCGGAGACCCACATGGGGTGGGGGCTGGCGATGAACAGAAGGCGGTACTGCTCCTCGCTCTGTTTCAGTGCCTCCTCCGCGCGCCGCCGCTGGGTGCTGTCCCGCTGGATTCCCACCCAGTGGGTGTAGCGCCCGGTCTCATCCGCGACAGGGTGGATACTGAGATCCACCCAGAAGGAAGTTCCATCCTTTCGGTAGTTCAGGATTTCCGTGCTGATCGGCTCCCAGGCGGTCAGTTTGCGGCGAATCAGCGCCCGCGTCTCCGCCGAGGTCCCCGGCCCCTGCAGCAGGCGCGGGGTGCTGCCGCGGATCTCGCGTTGCGGATAGCCCGTCATCCGCTCGAAGGCTGGGTTCACATAAAGCACCCGTGGGCCGGGAGCATCCACCGGCTCCGCCTCGGTGATCAAAATGACATCGTTGGCGTTCTCGACAGCGGCCTGAAGCAGCCGCAACTGATGCTCGCTGCGACGCCGCTCCGAAACATCCTCTGCAACGTAACAGAAGCGGCTGCCATGGATCTGCTGCACGGTGACGGCAAACCAGGTAGACTCACCGCTTGCCAAAACGGCGTGTACGTACTCAAAACGGATCGGACTGCCCGTTTCCGCGGATTTCAAATAATGGGTGCGCCATCTCCGGACCGTTTCGGAGGACACCCCGAGTTCACTTGCCAACTTACCCTTTGTCTGCGAGGGGTCCTCCAGGCCAAAAGACCGGGCGGCGGCGGCATTATCGGAGATGTGGCGAATATCTTCGCCCTCCCCCTTCTGGGGATCGGTCAGCTCGACGGTCCCCATCATCAGTGGGACGCTCTCATAAAGACTGCGAAGCGTTGTCTCGCGCTCCTGCAGCTCACCCTGCATCCGGGTGCGCTCGGTGATATCCTCAATGACATAGGAGAACTGCGGTCCGGCAATGTGCTGCAGGGTGATAAAGAGTCGGCGCGCCTGGCCTCCCTCTCCAAGGACCAGTTCTTGCCGAACCGGCTTGCCGCCCGCCCGGGAGCGCAGGCACTGCAGGCGCCACTCCTGAATCGTTGCTTCGGGAATACCCAGGGTGCTGGTGAGCCGTCCCTCGATCTGGTTCGGCGCAAGACCGGTAAGAGAGACGATGTTCGCGCTGCAGGCGATCTGAAGGATGTCCCCGCCGCAGCTATCCTCCACTAGCTCAACGACCCCAAGGATCAGCGGCGACGTGTCAAAGAAACTGCGCAACATCCGCTCACTCTGACTCAGAGCGTTCTGTGCGGCGCGGTACTCTGTGACATCTTCGACGGTTCCCTCGAAATAGAGCGTCTTGCCGTCCTGACCCCGGACGATGATGGCATTTTCGCGAACATGAATCGCGGACCCATCGCGCCGCCACCAGACCGACTCCAGTCCCCGAACCTCCCCTTCCGCTTCCATTCGCTGCCGAAAATGGGCACGGCTGTAAGAGGAATGACCACCATCCACTTCGAGGTTCAGGCTGGCGATCTCTTCAAACCGCTCATAGCCCAGCATGCGGAGCAGGGCGGGGTTTGCCAGCAGAATGCGCCCCTCCGGCGTGGTTCGGTAGATGCCAGTCGGGATGTTACGAAAAAGGCTGTCGAACTGCCCCTGTTCCGAATCGCGGAAAGAAGGCTCGCTCGCAGGCACCACTGACGCCGCCGATGTTGCTGCTGTAGTCACAGGAGACTATTGTGCAAATAACGTGCCATTCCTGCATCCGCCGACGGGGAAACCCGGTAAAAAAACGGGCGAAGGAATTCCGGCTTGCACTGCGGAATCGCGCAGCAGGTGCGGGGAGGCGAATCAAGATGCGGCAGACGGCTCTGGTGGTGGAAGAGGCGGGGCGACTGGCCTTGCGCGAGATGGAAGTGGAGGAATCATTAGGGCCGGGCGATGCCCGCATCCGGCTGCACACAGTCGGTATCTGTGGGAGCGATATCCACTATTACCTGCACGGACGTATCGGGCCTTTCGTGGTCCGCGAGCCGATGGTGCTGGGACACGAGGCGGCGGGAACCGTTCTCGAGGTGGGCGATCAGGTCACGAGTTTAAAACCCGGTGACCGGGTCTGCATGGAGCCGGGTATCCCGGACCCCGCCAGCCGGGCAAGCCGCGAAGGCCGCTACAATCTGGACCCCGCCGTGCGTTTCTGGGCCACGCCGCCGGTTCATGGGGTGCTGCGGCCCACCGTGATCCACCCCGAGGCGTTCACCTTCAAGCTGCCGGAAACCGTCTCCTTCGCGGAGGGCGCGATGGTGGAGCCGCTCGCGGTCGGGATGCACGCCGCCACAAAAGCGGCGATCCGACCCGGTGATAGCGCCGTGGTTCTGGGGGCGGGGCCGATCGGCATGGTCACCACGCTTGCTGCGCTTGCGGGTGGGTGCGCCCTCGTGATTCTCAGCGATCTGCAGCAGCCCAAACTGGACCTTGCCGCCACGCTTGGCCCGGTGGTGGCGGTCAATGCCGCTCGGGATGACCTCCCCGCCGTGGTGCGGCGGCTGACCGATGGCTGGGGAGCAGATATCGTGTTCGAGTGCAGCGGCAGCGCCAAAGCTGCCTCCGGCGTCTTTGATCTGATCTGTCCCGGTGGGAGGGTCGTGTATGTAGGGATGCCGCCGGCACCTATCGCCTTCGATGTGATCGCGGCCCAGGTCAAAGAGGCGCGAATCGAAACGGTCTTCCGCTACGCGCATGTCTATCCGCGCGCCCTCGCCCTGATGGGCAGTGGGAAGATCAATGTCAAGCCGCTCATCACCGACACCTTCGCTTTCGCGGACAGCATTGCCGCCTTCGAGTTCGCCGCCGCCCTGCCTCCAGCCTCAGTCAAAGCACAGATCCTCGTGGATGCGGGCTGAGCAGATGCGTACAGGCGCTCCGTACAAAGCGCGGTCGTCTCGGGTTTTGCTGATCCATCCACGGCTGACGGTTGCTGAAGATCTTCTCGAATTACCCGACGGTCAGGAGGGGGATTACCTCTGGTTTGTCGGGGGACGCGATGCGGTAACGGTTATCCCGCGCGACCCGGCAGGCAAAATCCTGGTGGAACGGGAGTATTCGTACCTGCCGAACCAGCCGCTCTACCAGTTTCCGGGTGGGGGCATGGAAGACGGGGAAGCGCCTGCCGCAGCGGCGAACCGAGAACTGATGGAGGAGTTGAATCAGCATGCAGGGCGGCTGATACTGCTGGGCCAGTATCTGATGGACCACCGTCGCTCTCACGCGAAAATGTTCGTGTTTCTGGGCGAGGAACTGACCGAGCGGCAAAGCACCACCAGGGATAAGTATGAGGTGGACCTGCAGGCTAGCTGGCTCACCGAAACTGAGATAGAGGCGCTTATCTCGGGTGGCAGGGTAATTAACGCGGCGATGCTGGCGTCCTGGGCACTGTACAAAAACCGTCTTGACCGTGCTGCTTGACTCTCACTGTGCCTGCGAAAACCAGGTGCCGCAAGAAGCGTCCACGGCTGTCCGGGGTGGAAACAACCGTGGTAGAACGGCCCAGGACAGACCTCTGACCCACCTAGACAGATACCGCTACACCAGGAAGCGGTACAAAAGACTATCCTGCTCGACAGCCTGATAGCGCAGTCCGATCGCGTCCATGCGGGCCAGAAGCGGGGCCAGGTCCGCGCGGTCGGTCAGCTCGATACCGACCAGAGCCGGGCCGAACTCCCGGTTGTTTTTCTTGACATACTCGAAGAGCGTGACATCGTCGTTCTCGCCCAGGGCTTCGTCCAGGTACTGCCGAAGCGCCCCGGCCCGCTGCGAAAACGCGATCAGGAAGTAGTGCTTGAGTCCCTGATGGATCAGGCTGCGCTCGATGATCTCCGGGTAGCGGCTGAGGTCGTTGTTGCCGCCGCTGACCACGCAGACCACGTTCTTTCCGGCGATCTCGCCGCGCATGGAGTCCAGCGCGGCGACGGTCAGCGCACCGGCGGGTTCGGTAATAATGCCGTCGTTCTGGTACAGGTGGATCATGCTGGTGCAGACGTGCCCCGTCGAAACAGCGATCACCCCCGGTTTCAGCGCGGCGCAGATCGCAAAAGGGTTATGACCGACCTCCTGCACCGCCGCGCCATCCACAAACGTATCCACGCTCGAAAGCGCCACGACCCGGCCCGCATCCAGCGAGGCGCGCAGCGAGGCGGCCCCATCCGGCTCGACGCCCGTGAGGCGGGTTCCGGGGCTGACAGCCTCCGTGTAGACCGCCATACCCGCCAGCAATCCGCCGCCGCCCACGGGCACCAAAAAGTGATCGGCGGGGGCGGGCAGCTGTTCCAGGATCTCCCGCGCCACGGTTCCCTGACCGGCGATCCCGTGTGGATCGTCGAAGGGGTGGACCAGCGTCCGCTCCTGCTCACTCGCGAAGAGAAGCGCGAGCCGTTTGGCGGCATCAAAGGTGTCGCCGACCATCTCCAGCCTCACCCATTCGCCGCCCAGTGTGCGGACCCGCGCTACCTTCTGCCGGGGGGTGTTCTGGGGCATGAAGATCACGCCGCGCGTTTGCAGCAGACGACAGCTCAGCGCGACGCCCTGGGCATGGTTTCCCGCACTGGCGCAGACAATGCCCCGGCTCCGAACGGCGGGGGCAAGCTGGCTCATCCGATTATAGGCTCCGCGGATCTTGTAAGAGCGTACCGTCTGCAGATCTTCGCGCTTCAGGTAGATGCTGGCCTGAAACTCCGCCGACAGCCGTTCTGAAAGCTCCAGTGGGGTCCGGCGAATCACGGAACGCAGCCTCCCGTGAGCGTCATCAATATCCTGGCGGCAAACGGGCAGCAAGGTGGACGACGTATCGGGCGTACCGCTTGGCATGACGCTATGGTAGCAGAAAATGGGGGAAGACGCCGCCCCACATTGCCCACCCCTTGGCAAGAAACGGCGGACATAAGGGGAATTCCGTAATCTTTCGCTTGCGAACAAGGAAACGCAACTTGCCGTGTAAAATTCAGAGGTACCGAGACCACATATCCTTATTAAAATTTTCATAGACTCAGGACGGTGACTTTGGACTTCTGGCTCAATCTTCTGAGCGGTGACGGCTTCATGCCGCGCCGTTACTGCGGCGTCTGGGATAACTCGCTGGTCAGTCTTCATCTCGTTTCCGACGTCGTCACCTGGCTCTCGTATCTCTGGATCCCCCTGCTGATGCTGCGGATGTCCTTCGTGCGGCGGCAGCAGGTGCGTCTGCAGCGAGCGACCCTGGCGATACTGCTCCTGTATGCTCTGTTCATCACCGCATGTGGCTGGACACACTTCTTCGATGCGCTGATGTTTTACTATCCGGTTTACCGGATCAATGGATTGATCCGGGGCATCACCGCCACGGTTTCTCTGGTCACCGCGATCAGCCTGATCAAGCTGCTCCCGCTGGCGCTGGATGCGCCGCTGACCATCCTGACCCAGAAGGCTGCCCTGCGCCAGCAGCATCAGTGGCTCCGGGATATTCTCGACAGTGCGACCGAGGGACGCCTGATGCTCTGCGAAACCCGGACGGACCTGCCCGCGGCTCTGGATGAATGCGTCCTGTTGCAGACCGTGCGCGAGTCGTGGGACCTGCGGGCGTTGCGGCAGTCCCTGCGCAAGGTGGCGGTGGGAGCCGGTTTCAGCAGTGATCTCGTCAATGACCTGCTCCTTGCCGTTCACGAAGCGGCAATGAATGCGCTGACGCACGCAGGCGGCGGCACTGTCTGTTGCCGGTGCACAGAGGAAAAGATCCAGGTGTGGATCGAGGATATCGGGAAGGGCATCCCGCTGGACCGGCTGCCGATTGCGACGCTGAAGCAGGGGTATTCGACCGCGGGAACGGCAGGTCAGGGGTGGTATCTGGTCCTCAATCTGGTGAGCATCGCGTATCTGCTCACGGGCACGAAGGGAACCACGGTCGTTCTCGAAGTGGTGCAGCCAGCGGCATCCGTTTCCTCTCCGCCCTTCTCCGCCGCCAGGGGTGAGGCCATCGCGGTCGCTTAAATTTCTAACGCCTGCTGAGCGACTTTAGACCGAGCGGGGTAAACAAGCCTATGGATCGGTTGCTTCGGAAGATTGCCCGGTTTCGGCGCCGCCTCTAGGGATTTATTTGCAGCAAGTACAGTAAGTTTCAGTACGTTCAGTACTGACGCAAAGCGAGACAAAGACCACTCCAACCTAACCAATCCTGCGAAAGTTGCTCGTATAGTCAGGAAAGAGCAAAAGAATGATGAGTACGGACCACGGTCCGGCCCGCAAAGAAAGGCGATAGTTCAGAAGCGGACGAGATGTGGAGTCTCGTCACCAAGAAGCGTAACAAAAAGTGGGCGTGGTTGATCGTCTCCTGGCGAACCCGTCAAGTGGTGGCTTACGCCGTATGTGACCGAAGCGCCGAAACTTGCCGTTTGCTGTGGCAGCGCGTCCTGAAGGGTTACCGCCGCAAGTTGGTATACAAAGACTTTTACGAAGCTTACCTTTCAGGGATACCGTGCTGGCAGCATCGCCCACGAGGAAAAGAAAGCGGCAAAACCTGCATAGTCGAGCGAATGAACAACCATATTCGGCAAAGGCTCGGTCGCTTCGTGTGCAAGACGCTCTCGTTTAGCAAGTGCCCTAAGATGCACGATGGCTCCTTGCGCTGGTTTCTCCAGACATACAACGAGCGGCAAAGCGTGAAAAACATCCTTGAACAGTTATGAGGCCACTATCTTCAACTAATGCACAGGAGACTCCTCAAGTAGCATACTTCTATGAAAATCAACCAATGTTTCCAGCGCAGTATACTTATCTTTTTTCTGCACGCGTTACTGGGCGGAATGGCAGTGATGCCATGCAGTGCCACAGATGATCTGTCGTTGCCCGTTCCTTCAAAGCCAGGCACGGGAAAAGCGCTCGGTAGCGAGTTCACGCTTGTTTACAGCTTTCGCGAGGATGATGTACGGACCCCTGCATTGAAGGCAGAGGTTCGCAATAACATTATCAAGAGCTACCGGCAGGCTCAGGCAAGCGGCACTATGAGCAAGGAAGCAGTGGACGCGATAGCTCTTTCCCTGGAAGAGAAGGATAAGCAGTCATCAATTCCACGCGATTATCAGGTCTCCCTTTCCCTGCGCAATGATAAGCTGCTGTTCCTCGCGCAGCAGATAGAAACAAAAACTCCTCCTTCAAATCCGAGCAGCCAGACACCACAACGGCTCGGCATTCGCCGCGTCGCGCTGTTCGATGGGCAGACCAGCTTCTGGCATTACAGCAGTGGCAACAAATCGACACAGGGAAACGTTGCCCGAGGCTTTCGGTTCGGTCAGCTGGCCGACTTTCCTCTCCTTGGAACGGACCTTCCTTACCTTCCGTTCCGAAAGCCGCTTTCGACAGCGGAAGGACTACTGGACCTTTCCGCCGCAAATCCTGGTTCTGACTCCCCCTTGTACCAACCTGCACTCATTACGTTCACCTCGAAGGAGGGAGTGCGGCTTCCGCTTCGAGCGCAGATTCGCAGCGCGGATGACAGCTTGTTGTTTTCGGAGTGGCAGTTCTCCGACTATCGGAGCTTCGCGGGAACGTATATCGCGACAGAGATAAAGTCGACGAGGTATCAGGTAGTGACGGATGAGGGTGGAAAGGTGACGACTGTTCCTGCACAGGTGCGCCGTTATCGGATGGTGAAAGCCTCTGCTTCGCCGCTGCCATTGAAGCAATTTCTACCGGCAGCTTATCTTCCCTGGGGCGAGACGGTAGTTGAGAATGACGGCGACTCCACCGTTCGGTTTCGCTTCGACCCCAAAGGCGGGGACCTGAAAGCGCAAAGCCTTCTTGCCCGGTCGCGTGCGGCAAAAGCGGTCCCTGGGGAACTCGGCAAGACTGCTGAAGCGCCGGACACGGTGCCCACCGTAACTCCCATCACTGCAGCGGCTTTGATGGGTGCCGCGAAGCGAGGCGCGGGAGACAGCAGGCGGATTTTGCTTATCTTTGGTGCTACCTGGTGCGGCGCCTGTCGGAGTCTGGAAGCAATACTTGACTCCAAGGACGCTAGCGACGTGATCAAGAAGCATTTCGTTCTCGTTCACATGAACGTTTTTGAGACCGAGGGAAAGCAGAAAACACTTTACGAGACGCCCGGAGGCGTGGCGCTGATGGACGAGTACACCAAAAGCCGGGGGCTTCCCTACTGGACGACTTTGGATTCCAAAGGCAATAAGATTGGCGACTGCATGTCTCCGGAAGGACAGGTTGGCGCACCCGCGACATTGTCACAGATAGAGTTCTTTCTGAAAACGCTGCGACAAGCCGCACCAAAAATGACCGACGAAGAACAAAAGGTGATCGAACTGCGGCTGAGGAAGCTTGCCTTAGAAAATTGAGAACCTTATGTTCGGGACCTTGTCTGTTTTTCATTTAGTAGCGTCACGCAAAAAGGTTCAAGAACGGACTATACGTTAGTTGGGCTCGGCACTCTGAGGAAGTCGGTCTTGGTATGACGTTTCGTCCGTCCGAGTAGGGGCAACCCTAAAATTTCGGGTTGGTTATACGCTAAGCGGCTAAAACAGCTCCCGTATCCAGGCATTCAGGCGCTTACAATTGGATCTTCCAGCGATACTCGCCCGTAAGCTGTATATGATCCCAGGCTATGGGTGAGATGTGGGGCACTCTATGGAGCTGCTCCCCATGCTTCCTTGCTTCTCTGACGATAGAATTTGGTGATCCGATCGAACCGCTGGTTCTGGCGGAACTGACGATGCGGAAACTCCAGCCATCGCCCGTGTCGTCGGCTGCGGATGAAGCGATGGTCTGTGAGATCCCGGATGTGACCCCGTACGCCGTGGATTATCCGGACTTTCTCGCACGGGCGGATCTGCTGGCGGCGTCCGGCATGACCGTGCTTATCTCCGACTTCTTTGAATACTACCGCCTGGCAACCTATGTCGGCCGTCTGACAGACTGCGGCATCCGGCTGGTCATGGGGGTGCCGAGCGTCCGCGAAATCCTGGACGAATCCTACTACCAGAATCTGGAGGGGGGAATCCTGGAGGCATTGGGGCGGCTTTTCAAGGACGATCTCCGGTTGTACGTGTACCCACTGCTGGAAAACGGGGACCTGGTGACCGCCGATACGCTTCAGCCTGCGCCGAACCTGCGGCATCTCTACCAGCACCTGCTGGAAAACCAGCGGGTCATTTCTCTGTCCGACTATCAGCCGGATTTCTTGCCCATCTTTTCCCGCGAAGTGCTGGCCCGGATTGGAGCCGGAGATGCATCCTGGGAAGCGATGGTACCGGAAGCCGTGGCCCGTGAGATCAAGGCGAAAGGCTACTTCGGCTGCCATCCGCTGAAATAACCGCGCTTGTGTGGAGGAGCGAGGTCGCACAAGGAGGAATCTTTCGATGGCAATGGCCTTTCTGGTTATTGGATAGGGAGACTGTAGCTCAAATGGAAGAGTGCCCCGCTTCAACGGGGAGGATGGAGGTTCGATTCCTCCCAGTCTCCAAACCGACCGTGCCGTAGTACCGTGGTACCGTAGTACCGTGATGCCCGATCCCGATCAACACGAAATTAATCCAGAAGATCGCGCAGCCTGCCTCCTGGTTCTCCAGCGCATTGCGGATGATCCGGCGATAATCCAGGGGGACAAGCGCCTGAAATCTTTGATCGCTAAGATCCACCGGACCGGCAAAAAAGAAGAGCGCCGTGCCGGCCGGCAGAGCCGTCAGGCCGACGACCATGCGGTCCGGCAGGCGACCGTGATCGTGCGGCGGGGCCTTCCGCAGCTTTCCCCGGTCGCGATCCCTCCGGTGGGGGAAGCCTCGGTGGGGGTGCTGCACCGGGCGGTACACTGCTACCGCTGCAAACAGCCTTTCACCATGGTCCACTTCTTCTATCATCTGCTTTGCCCTGACTGCGCTTCGTTCTGCTACGCGAAGCGTTTCCAGCGCGCGGATCTTTCCGGTCGCATTGCGCTCGTGACCGGCGGGCGTATCAAGATCGGGTATCAGACCGCACTTCGGCTGCTCCGAGACGGTGCGCGAGTGATTGTGACCACACGTTTCCCCGCCGATGCCACCCGGCGCTTCAGCACCGAACGCGATGCTGCCCGGTGGCACGAACGCCTCTCGATCCATGGTCTGGACTTGCGGAATCTTTCTGCCGTGGAATCTTTCGCGCGTCACCTGAAGGATGCCGAACCCTATCTGGACATCCTGATCAACAATGCGGCGCAGACGGTAAAACGCCCCCTTGCGTTTTATGATCATCTGCTGGCGGCGGAGGCTGCTGCCCTGCCCTCGAACCAGGAACCCGTTCTGCTGGAGGCACGTGCGAACTATCCGGAGGCACCGCAGATACCGCCGGGATCTGCCCTGACGGAACCGAGCGCCGCTCAGCCGGTCGCCTCCCTCGCAGCCTGGTTTCCCCCCGGCCTGTATGATCCTGATGGTCAGCAGATAGATAAACGCCCCATCAATAGCTGGAGTCTGCCGCTCGGCGGCATCAGTGCCGTCGAACTGGTAGAAACGCAACTGGTCAACGCCGTCGCTCCGTTTCTCCTCTGCAGTCAACTGGGGACGCTTCTGCGGGGTTCGCCGCACGCTCGCCGCTTCATTGTGAACGTTTCCGCTATGGAAGGGCAGTTCGCGCGTGCGAGCAAAACAGAGCGTCATCCGCACACCAACATGGCAAAGGCCGCGCTCAACATGCTGACACGCACCTCCGCCGCCGGCTGCGCGAAAGACGGCGTCTTCATGAACAGCGTGGATACCGGCTGGGTCACGGACGAAAACCCCGCCGAACGGAGAACTCGCTACCAGGAGACGACCGGATTTGTCACGCCGCTCGATGTGACGGATGGAATGGCGCGGATCTATGATCCGATCGCGCGCGGCATCAACGAAGCAGAGGGGCCGCTGTTCGGTCAATTCCTCAAGGATTTCTTGCCCTGCCCCTGGTAGGGGGGGATCTGTGGAGCGCGTTCTTATGCTAGTACACTGCCCAATCGCGATTCCCTACGAGATTCAGCCCTGCGACCCCGCCGAAATCGCGCCGCTGGCAGCGCACCTGCTCGCGAACCGGCCCGTGACAGAGGCGACGGTGTTCCCGCGTGGCACCGCCCTTCCAGACGGTCGGCTGGATCTGTGCAAGCAGAGCCTGGGGCCGGACGGCTGCCGAATCGTCACGGAGGCTCTCACCCGAAACACGCGGGTCCGCAGCCTGCTCCTGGGGACGGACGGTATCGGCGACAGCGGCGCGGACGATGTCGCCCGTCTCGTTGCAGAAAACCCAGCACTGGAGATCTTGTACCTGGGCTGCAATCGCATCTCTTCGGCGGGCACTGCCCGGCTCTGCGAGGTTCTAACAACGAACCGCAGCGTCACGGGACTATGGCTGAAGCGCAATCCTATCGGCCCTGAGGGCGCGGCGGCGGTGGCGGCGATGCTGCGGACGAACCGCACGCTCCGAACCCTGGACCTGGTCAATACGCAGATCGGTGCGGACGGACTGGCAGCGATCCTTGACGCCTTGCTGCATCAAAACCGGACCGTAGAGCGGCTGTACCTCGGCGGCAATGGTATCGGACCGAACGAGGCCGAGCATCTGGCGGTACTGCTCCGAACTAACCCCTCGTTAAAAGCGTTGCTGCTGAATGTGAATGCGATCGGCGACACAGGGGCGGTGATCCTGGCTGATGCCCTGCGCGAAAACCAGACGCTGGAAGAGCTGGGCCTGGCCAGCAACACCCTTTCCGAAGCGGGAGGTGCGGCCCTGTTCGAGGGGCTGCGCGATCACAAAGCATTGTCGCACCTTGATCTTGGCTGGAGTCCCTCCACAAGCGTTCTGGGGGCATCACCAAACGCGCTGGGAGACCGTGGCGCGACCGTGGCGGCGGCCTTTCTTGCCGCTAATCCACCGCTTCGGCACCTGGATTTGCGGAAAAACGGCATCGGAAAGACCGGGGTGCACGGCCTTATTCGTGCGCTGGACAGCAACCAGTCTCTGGTGGGACTGCTGCTTGCGGGACGTTACGATTACGTTGTCGCGAACGCTTTGCGGCAAAACCGGGAACGGGCTGCTGAAAACACCCCGGATCTCCTCCCTGCCTCCATCTCCGATGTCGCGCTGATTCGCAGTGTATATCGCACCATGCCGCGGTAGAACCGCGGACCCGGTGCAACACGACGCTATCGCGGCCACGACTGACCCCGTGCCAGGTACACTATGGCTGCACAATCCCATTCCCGCGGTCCTGACAGCGCTTCCCGCGGTAGGTTCCGTGATCGGCTTTCGGAAAGAGGGCCTCGGAACGGTGCGGAACACAATGCCCGAAACCAATATCCTACTGGTGCTCTTTATCGTCTTCGTCGCCGCACAAGTCGGTGCGGAGACCGCCCAGCGTCTGAAGCTCCCCGCCGTGGTCGGCGAGATCGCGGCGGGCTGCGTCATTGGTCCCGCCGCCCTTGGCTGGATTCCGCCCGCCTCTGAACCGCTCGAAGTTTTGGCGGAGATCGGAGCGGTCCTGCTTCTGTTCTCGGTCGGTCTGGAAACACAGGTCGGAGACCTGCGTAAGGTGGGGCGAATCGCATGCCTGGTCGGGGTGTTGGGGGTCGTTCTGCCCTTTCTTCTGGGGGCAATGTGGGCCAGGTGGTCGGGTTTCGATACCCCCAAAAGCCTGTTCATCGCCGCCGCTTTTGTGGCGACCTCGGCGGGGATCACCGCCCGCGTCCTTTCCGACCTTGGGGTTCTGGGGCGAACCGAAAGCCGCGTGATCCTGGGGGCGGCGGTCATTGACGATATTCTTGCAATGCTGCTGCTTGGGATCGTGACCGCGCTTCAGGGTGGGGGAGGCGTTGACTATCTGCGTCTGGGGATCGTTCTGGTTCAGGCAGTCGGGTTTGTCGTGGTCATCGGACTGGTGGGCACTCGCCTTCTCCGCAAGAACAGCGAACTGCTGGATGCCCCGATCAATCCGCTGTCACCGCTGACCCTCTCGCTCGCACTCTGCCTGGGACTTGCCGCCGCCGCCACATTTACGGGTCTTGCCGCGATCATCGGGGCATTTCTGGCGGGAATGGTGATTGCGGAGTCCCGGCAGCGCCATGCGCTGGAGCGCCAGATACAGCCTTTGATGGCTTTTCTGGTCCCGTTCTTTTTCGTGGTGACCGGCGCTAAAGTGGACCTGCGGGAGCTCGCAAGCGGGGCGGCGATCGGCACGCTTGCCTTTGTGACCCTGCTCGCCATTGTCTCCAAGCTGATTGGGGGAGGGTTTGGAGCGATCTCGCTCGGCAGGAGGTCCGCCCTGATCATCGGGGTCGGCATGGTGCCGAGGGGTGAGGTCGGAATCATTGTCGCCAGCCTGGGACAGGGGGCGGGCGTGTTTTCTGGACGTATCTACGCCATTATCATTGCCATGTCGCTGCTTACCTCGGTGGTCGCCCCCCCGGTGCTGAAAGCACTGCTCGCGGGTGTCCCCGCGGAACCCGACGAAACGAACGGCGACGGATTCCTGCTGTCTGTGGATGAGGCGGGGCTTGGGGGGAAGACCCCGGCCTGAAGGCCGGGGTCATCCATACCGCGAGACCCCTACGTCCCCATCTGCCAGGACGAAAGATACCGCTCCTGTTCGTCGGTGAGGGTGTCAATTCCGACGCCCACGGCGGCGAGCTTCAATCGGGCGATCTCCTGGTCAATGGCCAGCGGGACCGAATAGACGTCCTTTTGCAGGGTCGTGTAGTTCTGGTTCATCCACTCCGCGCTGAGCGCCTGGTTGGCGAAGCTCATATCCATGACCGAGGCCGGGTGCCCTTCCGCAGATGCCAGGTTGATCAGACGGCCTTCGCCCAGAACATAAAGGCGTTTGCCGTCGAGGACATACTCCTCGACATAATCGCGGACCTCACGCTTCGTAGATGCCATCTTGCCCAGTGATTCCAGGTCAATCTCCACGTTGAAGTGACCGGAGTTCGCGATGATCGCACCGTCCTTCATCGAAGCGAAGTGCTCGGGGCGCAGAACATGGATATCGCCGGTGACCGTGCAGAACACATCGCCGACCTTCGCGGCCTCGTTCATGGGAAGGACCGTGAACCCGTCCATGTGCGCCTCCAGCGCCTTGAGCGGATCAATCTCGGTCACGATCACGTTCGCGCCGATGCCACGGGCGCGCAGGGCAAGCCCCTTGCCGCACCATCCGTAGCCCGCGACCACGAATTTGCGGCCCGCCAACAGAATATTGGTCGCGCGCACAATACCGTCAATCGTGGACTGACCGGTACCGTAGCGGTTGTCGAACATATGCTTGGTCTGGGCATCATTGACCGCGACAATTGGGTAGCCGAGGACGCCGTCTTTCGCCATTGCCTTGAGGCGAATCACCCCGGTCGTCGTCTCCTCCGTGCCGCCGAGGATGTTACCCAGCAGGTCGCGGCGCTCGGAATGGATCAGGCCGACCGTGTCCGCGCCGTCATCCATGGTCATGTGCGGGCGGGCATCGAGCGTGGCATGGATATGCTGGTAGTAGGTGTCGTTGCCTTCCCCCTTGATCGCGAATGTGCCGATGCCGTAATGCTGCACCAGAGCGGCGGCGACATCGTCCTGCGTGGACAGCGGGTTGGAGGCACAGAGCGCGATATTCGCGCCGCCCGCCTTGAGCGCGATCATCAGGTTCGCGGTCTCGGAGGTCACATGGAGGCATGCGGCTACCGTCAGTCCGTCGAGCGGCTTGTCCTTGGCGAAGCGGTCGCGGATTGAGGCGAGAACGGGCATCTCATTGCCCGCCCACTCGATGCGCGCCTTGCCCCGGTCGGCGAGGCTCAGGTCTTTCACATCGTACTGGGGCTTCCCGACAACCATCGGGGCGGGGGTGGCAGCGATCTTGGTTTCAACAGCCATGTTTTGCTTGGGCTTTCTTTTGAGGCGTAAACGCGAAGGCAACAAAAAAGGCGGGCCTCCCGATACAGCACCCTGTATCCGCGCCCGCCCCATCGCCTGAACTGCCTTGAATTATACGCTCCGCAACGGAACCTGTCAACTTTCCGGGTTCTGCTCCCTTGCCCCATGCTGTCCATGCAGGATCTGCACGATTCACTCTGTCTCGCCTGCCCCCGGTTCGACGACAGGGTTACAAAATGTGGCAAATCGCGTTGCTCGCAATCTTCCAGGCGAGGGCCAGTGGGTGTGCGGATGCCAGGACCTTGCGTTCCCCCACCCGGCGGGCTAGCCCGCCGGGTAGGAGGCCGCGCCGTTGTTGGTGAGCGCGTTACGGCCCAGCATCTCGCCGTCCAGCCAGTAGTGGTCGAAGGGGGTCTCACTCAGGGGCATCGGCGCGAGGTCCACGTGCTCGATCAGCCCCATTTCCTCGCGAAACTGGCCCGCCGAATCCCCATCGGAGAAGCAGGCCACGTATTCGGTCCTGTCCTGGCGCAGGCAGATGTACTCGCCGGTCTCGATATGCCGCAATGTAAAAATTCGCCGCGAGAGGTCCACCATTGGGCGTAGCTCGTGTTTCATCGTCGTCGCTGCTCTTTCCAAGTGCGTTTCGGTTCTCAATTCACGTCGGAGTCTTTTGCTGCCGCGGCCTGGGTTCTCCCCGCAAGCCGTACCGCCCCCCACCCTGATATTACGAAGCACTGCTGGTATTTAGTTTCATTAAGGGCTGTTCGCTGTTCCCGCAGCGCTCGCCACAAATCGTTTACCCCTCAGCCGCTCCGCCGTAACCGGATCAGGGGGCCTCGTTGCGGTCTGGGCGGTGGACGACTACAATTACCCAGGATGAAACCCGCGAGCAGGAATAAGAAAGTCGGCGGCTTTTGGGGACTGGCCGCACTGGGGGTGGGGGTCGCTGCTGTCGCGTGCTTCCCCGCCGCGCTGGCCTGGGGGTTTCTGCACCCGCCGCGCCGCCTGCACGACAAGACGCCGCTCTCCGCGCTTGGGATCTCCTTCGAACGGGTCCGTCTGCGAACCCAGGACGGAGTCTCCCTGTCGGCGTGGTACGTCCCTGCGCCCGAACACGCTTCCGTGCGGGGCGTGATCGTCGTCTGCCATGGTTACTACGGCAACCGGGCCACCATGCTACCGTATCTCGCCTTTCTGCATGAGGCCGGCTATGCCGCCGTGCTGTTTGATTGGCGGGCGCACGGCTGGAGCGGCGGCAGAATGGCGACCTTCGGCTGCACCGAGCCGGACGACCTGGCAGCGGTACTAGACTGGGTCGGTTCGCATCCCGGTCTCCGGTCGCTCCCCCTTGCGCTGCTGGGAGAGAGCATGGGGGCGTCTGTCGCACTGCTGGTTGCCGCCGAGGAGCCGGAGCGGGTCCGGGCCGTGGTGGCGGACTCACCCTACGCCCGTTTTGACAGCGCCGTCGAGGGGCGGCTTCAGCTTGCTCTTGGCCCCAGAGTCGCGCCTCTGGTGACACCAAGCGCGCGTCGGGCGGGCGAGACGATGCTGGGGGTCCACTGCGACCAGATCGCACCACTCGCCGCGATGGGGCGGATCTTCCCCCGTCCCGTTCTGCTGATTCATGGGCAGGAAGACCGGCTGATCGCCCCGGAAAACTCCCGCCGGATCTGGGCTGCCTCGCCGGGAAACACGACCCTTTGGGAAGTCCCCGGCGCAGAGCACGTGCGGAGCGTGTACGTTGCCAGAGAGGAATACGCGCGCCGTGTCACCGAGTTTCTGGATGCCGCCTTGACCGCCCCCTGACTCCGCGACCCCTCAAGGTCGCTCCCCCCGCCGTGTCGCGACCGTCCCGGTGTAGAGGCTGATCGTGCCCACAAGCGCAAAGGCCAGCAGAGAGAGCAGGACCGCATCGCGCAGAGCCGCCTCGTTCTTGCCGTTCTGCACGGCGGCGTAGAGCGAGAGCGGCAGGGTCTGTGTCCGGCCTGGTATTGTGCCCGCCACCATCAGGGTTGCCCCGAACTCGCCCAGGGCGCGGGCAAAGGCGAGGGTCCCGCCCGCCAGAAGCCCCCGGTAGCTCAGAGGGATCAGGACCCGAAACAGCAGCCGCCCCTCCGATGCGCCGAGGGTCCGCCCGGCATCCAGCAGGTCGGGGTCCACCGCGGCAAAAGCGGCGGCGGCAGTTCGGGTGAAAAGCGGTGCCGCCATGATCGCCGAGGCAATCGCTGCTGCCTGCCAGGTAAGCAATAGGCGCACGCCGAGCGTGTCATTGAGGAATCGGCCCAGAGCGGTCTGCTGTCCCAGCACGAGCAGCAGGCCAAAGCCCACGACGGTCGGTGGCAGCACCAGCGGTAGTGTCAGCAGCGTTTCCACCAGCGACTTGCCGGGAAACGGTCTCCCGGTCCCCAGCCACCAGGCGGTCACCAGGCCGGGTGGTACGGCGAGCAGCATCGCGGCTGTGGCGACGAGCAGGGAAAGCGTGAGCGGGGACATCAGGCCGCTGTCAGGGAGGAGAAGCCCCACCGCTTAAAAATGCCCTGTGCCTCTCGGCTAAGCAGAAAGCGGACAAAGCGGCGGGCGGCCTCCGGGTTCGGGGCGCCGGCGATCACGGCGGCGGGGTAGACGATGGGAGAATGGTCCCTGCCCGGAATCGCCACGGCGGCGATCCGCACCCGCCTCGCCTCGCTTCGCGCATCGGTTGCAAAGACGATCCCCGCGTCGGCATCGCCCCCGGCGACATAGGTGAGTGTCTGCCGAACATTTTCGCCGAAGACCAATTTCGGCTGGAGCGCCGCCCAAAGCCCCCGCTTCAGCAGGGTCTCCCTCGCATAACGGCCCGCGGGCACGCCGTCCGGACTGGCAACCGCAATCCGCCGGATGCCCGCCCCGGTCAGATCCTTCCAATCCCTGACCCCGGCGCGTGACCCGGCGGGCACGATCAGCACCAGCCGGTTTCTCGCAAAGTCACGGCGTGTCGCGGCTTCGATCCGCTTAGCCCGCTCCAGTTCGTCCATCTCCCGCGGCGCGGCGGAGGCGAACACCGCTACGGGAGCGCCAGCCAGAATCTGCTGCTTGAGCGCCCCCGACGCCGCGAAATTAAAGCGCACCGTCACGCCACCCTTCTCCTTCCGAGCGAACGCCGCCCCGATCTGCTCGAACGCATCGGTGAGCGATGCCGCCGCCGATACCAGAAGCTCCGTGCTCGCGGCTGCTATTGCCATGCCCCTATTATGCGCGCTTGCAACTGAGAGGAGCAAGTGTCCTGTAAAATGGGACATGACCTTTCCCCGTTCTTCTGAACCCTCGGTGACTTCACTGCCCGAGGAGGCCCGGTCGCTGCGACGTGACTGGGGCCGATTCACCACGCTGACCGCCCTTTTCTACTTTGGCTTCGCCATCTACATGGGCGTCTTTCAGAACTTTCTGCGCGATGTTCTTCATGCCGGACCGATGGAGTTGGGCGGGCTGGAATCGCTGCGTGAGGTGCCGGGCCTGCTTGCCGCACTGACAGCGGGAACCCTGGTCGCGCTTGCGGAATCGCGGGTCGCGGGGCTTGGCCTGATTATCGCTTCGTTTGGCATGGGGGTCACCGGCTTGATGCCCACCTACGCCACTCTGGTTTTGATCTCGGTCTTCTGGTCTGTCGGTTTCCATTTGTACGCCTCTGTCGCGCCCGCAATCACCCTGACCCTCGCCAAGGGCGAGGAGGGAGGGCGTCACCTGGGACGTATGGGGGCAGTCGGGTCGGTCGCGACCCTCGGCGGCCTGGCGACCGCCTGGCTGATGAGGTACTCCCTGCCGAATCTGCCTTACAACGCCTACTTTTTTCTCGCTGGTGCCTGTATCTTTGCCTCCGGTCTGACCTGCCTGATGCTGGGGCGCCATGCCGCATCGAGCGAGCCGCGTGCCCGCCTGATCCTGCGCCGCGAGTACGGACTGTTTTATCTGCTTACATTTTTGGAGGGATGCCGCCGTCAGATCTTCGCGATCTTCGCGTCCTTCGCGCTGATCCTTGTTTATAAAGTGCCGCTGGAGAACATGCTGCTGCTTCAGCTAATCAACGCTGTCCTGATCGCCATTACCGCGCCGGTGATCGGCAGGATCGTAGATCGAAAAGGGGAGCGCGGCCCGCTGACGTTCTACAGCATCGGCCTGATCGTCGTGTTTCTCGGCTATGCCAGCCTGCGACGGGTCGAGGCGCTTTATGCCTTGTTCCTGATTGACAATGTCTTGTTTTCGTTCGGGGTGGGATTCACGACGTACCTGAACCGGATCGTGCGCAAAAACGAGCTGACGCCCTGCGTCGCCATGGGAACAACCATGAATCACATTGCCGCGGTCACCGTCCCCATCGGCGGGGCCTGGCTATGGCAGCACTACCAGAACTACCAGCTGCCGTTCTGGATCGGGGCCGCTATCGCTGCTGGATCATTGCTGACCACGCGCTGGCTCCCACAGGGTCCGTTTGTGCGCCCCGTGCCAATTGGGGAAGGAATCGGGATCGTCCCCCCCGCGAACCTGACGACCGCCGAGCGGACTGTCTGAATCGCGGATCCCTGTTAGTCCAGAAGGTCCGTGAGCGCGGCGGTGAGTTCTGGGAAGCGGAACCGATAGCCGAGACGCTGCGCGGCTTCCGGGACCACTTTCTGCCCGCCGAGGAGCGCTTCGGCGAACTCTCCGACCATGGCTCTCAGCACGAAGCCGGGCACGGGCACCAGCGAGGGACGGCGGAGGATGCGCCCCAGAGCGTGGGAGAACTGGGCGTTGGTGACCGGCTCCGGAGCGACAACATTGATCGGGCCGCGCGCGGATTCGTTCTCGAAAGCGGCGAACAGCATCAGAGCGATGACATCGTCCACGTGGACCCAGGGGAACCACTGTCTGCCAGACCCCATCGGGCCACCCAGACCCAGTTTCCAGGGAGAGAAGGGGATATTGGGGGGATTGAGCATCGCCTGAAGCGCGCCGCCCTCGGTGCCGAGCACATTGCCGATTCGCATCCGGCAGACGCGTGCGCCGTTCGTGGTGGCTCTTTCGGCCTCGCTCTCCCAGGCAACGCAGACAGTCGCCAGGAAATCATCGCCAGGGGGGGCTGATTCAGAAACGGCACTGCTGCCGCTGTCGCCGTAGTAACCGACCGCGGAGGCGCTGATCAAGACCTTTGGCCCCGCCTCCACCACGGTGCGCGTGGTCGTGACACGAGAAGTCAGGATCTTTTCTTTGTACTCCGGGGTCCAACGCTCTCCGGCCACCGATGCGCCCGCAAGATGAAAGACGGCATCCGCGCTCTGGATCGCCTCATGCCAGACATCGGGCGAATCCCAGGCAATCACGCTGATCCCGGCTCCGCTTCCCGCACCCGTGCCCACGCTGACCGCCGGGCCGAGGATTTTGCGCGAATCGTACGCATCGCGTGAGATCACAGTGACGCCAACCCCTGCCATCACCAGGCTGACGCAAAGTCTTCGTCCGAGAAATCCGGTCCCCCCGGTCACAACCGCCCTCACCCAGTCGCCGTCCGGCCCAGGGAGCGGTAATCCAGAATCTGCCGCACATGGTAGCCGTCGTGGCCCAGGATCATCGCGACCATCTCGAAGACACTCACTGCCCCGACCTCGTCGCGCAGCCCGACCCGCGCCCATTCCTCGGCTTTCAGGTCACCCAGGAGGGCGGTCAAAGTCTGTCTTCCATCCGCGAACCGGGCCAACTGCTCCGTGGCGTCCGTCTGCATGTAGTGATGATCAATCGCCCATTGCCCCTCATCATAGCTGGGCAAAAAGGGACTCTCCTCGGCAACGGTCCGCTCGATCCGCTCGCGCCAAACGCCTTCCCAATCGGCGAGGTGCGCGATAGCCTCGCGGAGCGTGAACCGAGCCGGGTCCGGGTGGGCGTCCAGTTCCGCGGCGGAAACCCCCGCGAGCAATGCTGTCAGGGTCAGCGGCGTCGCTGCGAGGCCATGCAAAAGATAGCGGCGAATATATTCCGGGGTAGTTTTGTCCATAGCTGTTGAAATAGGGGTAGCTTCGGAGAGTCACGCATTTTGGATTTACCGTTTCTAGTGTACCCAATTTCGGGTTTCCGTCGGGGTTCGCGTCGGCCCCTGATGCGTCCCTGCCCGCCTCCCTCTCTCACCGCTGAGAGACCAGTGAGAGAGGGCATCAGTTCTTCCCCGGACCTCGAATTTATGCCAGTGCGGCATCCATCGCGGAAATATCCTCGGCGGACAGCGAGACCCCGGCTGCGCCCGCGTTGTCTTCCACCTGCGAGGGCTTCGAGGCCCCGATAATCACACTGGATACCTCCGGGCGGCGCAGGCACCAGGCGAGGGCAAGCTGCGACAGTGTCAGTCCATTCTTCTCGGCGATGGGGACGAGTCTCTGCACCTTTTCCAGAGTGGATGCATCCAGGTTACCCTTGTTCAAGAACATATTCTGACTGGGGTCGGCGGCGCGGCTGCCTTCGGGAAGCGGCTGACCGGGCTTGTACTTGCCGGTCAAAAGCCCCTGTGCGAGCGGTGAGTACACTACAAGGCCGATCCCTTCCTTGCTGCAGACCGGCATGACCTCTTTTTCCAGGTCGCGGTTCAGGGCATTGTAAGCGGGCTGATTGCTGGCGATAGGGTGCAGGCCGCGCTCCCGAACAACCCCCAGGCCACGCTCGATCTGGCTCGCGGACCACTGCGAGACCCCGTAATAGAGGATCTTGCCCTGCCGCACCAGATCATCGAATGCCATCAGGGTCTCCTCGATCGGTGTCTCGGTGTCGTAGCGGTGCGCCTGATACAGATCAACGTACTCGACGCCCAGCCGGGAGAGGCTCAGATGGCACTGCTCGAAAAGATGCTTGCGCGACAGCCCCCGGTCGTTGGGACCATCCCCCATGGGAAAGAATACTTTCGTCGCCAGAACGATGCTGTCGCGCCGATACGCCTTCAGTGCGCGCCCGACAACCTCCTCCGACTTCCCACGCGCGTAGCCGTTCGCGGTGTCGAAAAAATTGATACCGAGATCATATGCCTTCTCGATGCAGGCGGTCGCCTCGGCATCTTCGGTCGCTCCGCCGTAGGTCAGCCAGGAACCAAGCCCCACCTCGGACACCTTGACCCCCTGCCTGCCTAGCCTTCGATAGTTCACGTTTCCTCACTCCTGATGCGTGTTAGGTTCGCGCCCTGTGAGGGCCGCGCCGCGCGGACGTAGTGTACCTTTATCCTGTGGTTTCTTGTGGTCTCTTGATGCTGACTGGGCAGCGGCTGTCCTGACAAGGATCTAAAAAAATCTGGCAGGCAAACATGTGGTAAAATAGGCGGCACCCGAACCGCCTCCCCGTGTTCTGATTATCAGCAACGCCTTCTAACAGCGCTTCGTTTCTGTTCCTCACCTATAATGGAAACGCCTCTCAACACTGACTTCGCACCGGCCGCCTCCACGGAAACCGTCGAAACGCTGGATACCGGCAGCAAGACCCTGGCGGCAAACTTTATCGCGGCACATGCTCAGTCACCACTGGTGCCGCCCACAGGGGGAGACTTCCATGCTGCGTTCCCGCTCAAGGACGACGCGAAGGTCGCGTTTGTGCTTGGTGATGTCGCCGGGCACGGGGCGGAGGCGGCGGTCCAGGCGGAGTACCTGAAAGAGGCGATCACCGGCTGCCTGGACGAAGGGCTGACCCCCTCGGATGCCCTTGGATTTGTCAACGCCGCCGCCGAAATGGACCCGGAGTTCCCCGGCTTTGCCACTGTCATCGCGGGAACGGTCGAAACAGAGACTGGGCATATCGAATACGCCAGCGGCGGCCACGAACCGGCTCTGCTTGCCGCTCCCACCACTGCTGCTGGCCCGTCTGCGCACAAGCCGGTATCCGTTCAAGAACTTATTGGCACCGGTCCGCCGGTAGGCGCGTTCCCTGCTGAGGAGGTGCGCTACGAGAGTCGCCAGGCGACCCTCCCTCCCGGTGGCACACTCCTTTTGTACTCCGACGGCCTGACGGAAGCGCGAAGAGGCAGAGCCTTCCTCGGCGTGGAACGGCTTCGCGCTTGGCTGGTGCGGTTCCTGCCCCTGTCTCCTGCCCGGCTGGTGCGGAAGCTGCTGGGGCAGGTCCGAGCGTTCGCGGGAACTCGAAAGCTGCGTGATGATGCCGCGCTTCTGGCCCTGCGGCGGCGCCCCAAGCGTCCCTGACGACGCGTAACATATCATAAAGAGCGGTGCTGCTGTACCCATGCCTCCGCCGTCCGCCGCAGGCGCAGGGCCGCGGGTGACGCCGCCGCCCAGGAGCGGGCCAGCAGGGCCAGGGTAATCGGAAACGGCGGCTCTAAAGCTGCTGTGGACAGGTCTGAAGCGTCCAAAGGAACGGCGCTCCGTGGTAAAAGCGCCGCCCCGACCCCCGCCCGGACCAGTGCGAAGATGGTTGGGGTATCGCTCACCAGATGGCGTATCTGAGGCCGCCCGTTGCCATCATTGGCGCCGCGTAGCATCGCGATCGCCAGCGAACGACCCAGCATTGGTACAATGAGCGGTTCTGCGGATAGGTCTGTCGCGGTGACGGTCGCCTTCTGAAGGAGTGGGTGCCCCGCCCTGACCAGCACGCACAATTCGTCCTGGAAAAGTAGGTAGCTGTCCAACTCGCCACCGGACTGGGGCGCGGCCAGCGCGGCATCCAGGCTTTCCTCCTTGAGACGCGAAGCGATCTCTGCCTCCGTCCCCTCAAACAGCGCTATCTCCGTCTCCGGGTACTGCTGCTGAAAAGCGCTCACGATCCCCGCCGCAAGGATCGGGAAAAAAGGCGGCGCAATGCCAAGACGAAGCTTGCCAGAAGCGATGCCGCCGCCGCAGCCTGACGGATGGCGTCCAATCGCCGCAGTACCTCGCGGGCATGCCCCAGCACCTCGCGGCCCGCCTCTGTCAGGGAAATGCCGCGGCGGCCTCGTTCCACCAGGGTGACCCCAAGTTCTGTTTCCAGGCGGGCCAGTCCGTGGCTGACTGCGGACTGCGAAACCCCAATATCGCTCGCGGCCTGGGAAAAGCTGCCGGTGTCCACTAACGCGACCAGAAGCTCGATTTGCGAAAAACCAATATGCGAAAGATTCATTAAATTAAATTTAACATGACTTGAATTCATGTAGTAAGCACCGTATGCTGACGGTGACGGAATGGAAGGAACATAATGATCCCCACGGACCGACCGCAGTTTCTAGCATGTTACCTGGTTCTTGGTGTCCATATTGTGGCAGGTTTTGTCGGTATGTACGGCGGCTTTGTCCCCCTCTTCACCCACAAAGGGGGTCTGAATCACCGGCGCTGGGGGAGGGTCTTTACCTGGGCAATGGCAGTCGCTTCTGTTTCTGCGTTCCCGCTCGCGTTCTGGCGCGCGGACCTGTTCCAGGCGATTGTTGGTCTATACAGTGGGTATCTGACCCTCTTCGGCTTCCGGGTGCTGCGTCGCCATTCCCAAAGCGCATCGGTGCTACTGGACTGGCTCCCCGCACTCTTCAGCCTCGCCGTGTTCGCGGCAGCATTGACCGCGGCTCTCTGGCTTTTGACAGGCGGCTCCCTGCAATCTACGGCAAGGGCCGCCGTGGTTTTCAGTGGGATCGGCCTTCTGGTCGCGGGGCGTGACCTGCAAACGCTGATCACGAAAGACGCCAGCTATGAACGACGTGTCGTGGACCACCTGATCGCCGCCTCACTTGCCCTCACCGCCGCGGTCGCCGCGTTCCTGAACACCCAGTTCGAACGCCTGACACGGCTGGACTGGCCCCTGGAAGCCAAAATGCTGCTTCCGTTCGCGGTCGCGCTTCCGTTGCTGCTGATCTGGGCACCGATCTGGAACCGCCGCCTGCGCAGTGGCGAAAGCGCCATGGCTGCCTCGCTTCCCGCGACGCCGCGCCCGCCTGGCTCCTCCGAGCGTTCGCTGTTGCGCGTGTTTGCGATTGCAGAGGGGACCTCCTTTCTGCTGCTGCTTCTCATCGCGGTGCCGCTGAAGCGCCTCGCCGGGCAGGCGATTCTGGTACAGCTGCTGGGGCCAATCCATGGTGCGCTGTTTGTGCTGTACGTGGTCGCGGTCTTCCTTTCGACAGCCGCGTTTCGCTGGCCCTGGAAGCGCGTTTTGATGGCGCTTGCCGCGAGCGTCGTTCCTTTTGGCCCGTTTATTCTGGAGTGGAAGGACCGGAAGCGCGCTGTGGAGCCGTTACCGTGATTGCCATCATTACCGTGACTACCGTCACCAACACGTGAGGGGCCAGATGAGATACCATCAAGATGGACCTAGGGATCATGACCCGCTGAATGCGGGCCGCACCGCGCCGGACATGAGTTGTTATCGCCCGGTGCTGCTGCGGCTTGCCCTGTCGCTCACTCGCAACGCGGAAGACGCGGAAGACCTGGTGCAGGATACTCTGCTTCGGGCCATGCGGCGGGCGGAAACCTTTCGCGCGGAGCGAGGCGGCGATTCGGCTCTGCCGTGGCTGGTGGCGATCCAGCGGAATGTGTTCTTGAATCAGTACCACCGACGCAGGCGACAGGGAGAGAATCAGCGAATCGCCTGGAGCGAGGTGGAGGAGGCCACGGAAGGGAAGTCCGGTCACGATCCGCGCTTGAGCAATCCGCCCGAACAGGCGCTGCTGCTGCGAAGCCAGGCAGTCCGGATTCTCGCATTGTGGGAACAACTGCCGACTGCTTATCGTTATACGCTTTCTCTTCTGGTCTTCGAGCAGCTTACGTATGAAGAGATCAGCCAGCGCTTGGGGCTGCCGCTGGGCACGGTGCGCTCCCGCCTGCACCGAGCACGCGAGCGTCTGGCCCGCGCGCTCAGCGCTTAAGTCCTAAATCGGGTACAGAACGTCTTAAAGGAACTGTGTGACCGTGTTAGATATGTCGTTAGATACGTTGAAGGAAACGGGTTCAGGGCTAACAGAGCTAACAGAGCTAAGCTTCGACCCCGCTCTCGCGCGCACGGATGACCCCACCAACGCGGCGATCCTGGCGGTCTCCGAGGATCGTCTTCAGGGCTTTCAGACCGATCCGTTCGGCGAGATCGCGCGCCTGTCCGAGGTGCCAATCGCGACGGTTCTGGAGCGTGTCCGGCTTTTGCTGCGGGCGGGAACCATCCGGCGTGTCCGGCAGACCCTGCTTGCGACCAATCTCGCGAAAGGGTCGCTGATCGCCTGGCAGGTGCCGCCGGACAAGCTGGACGCCGCGTTCGAGACCCTGTTTCGCGACGACCCATTCAGTGGGCATGTCGTGGTCCGCTCCACCGACAGCGAAACCACCGGCTCCAAATACCGGCTCTGGACGACACTGAAAGTCCCGCAGGGGTTTTCCCTTTCCAAACATGCCGACTTTCTGCGGGAGCGAATCGGGGCGCAGTCCTACCGTCTGATGCCCGCGAAGCGCCTGTTCGCGCTGGGGGTCGGGCACGTGCGGCGGCGCGGCATGGAGATCGGGGCGAAATCGGACGAACCGGGCATCGTTCTGGATACCGAGATCGTGGAGCTTTCGGATCTGGATTGGCGCATCGTTACCGCCTTGAAGCGGGAGTTCTCCCCCGAGGAGATCGTGCGGGATCTGTGGCAGGCCCGCGCCGATGAAGCGGGCGTGACGCTTGAAACCTTCCACGAGGTGGCCCGCTCCCTCGCCGAACGAAAGGTGGTCGGACGCTTCTCGACGTTTCTGGAACATGTCAAGCCGACCGCGGCGACCGAGGAGCGCGTGACCCGCTACAACGCCCTGTTCCACTGGCGCGTTCCCGCCGGGCGTGAGATCGAAGCGGGCCGGGAGGTGGGCCGATTCTACATCATGACGCATGCCTACTGGCGCGAAGGGGGACCGGAGTTCGCCAACGTGAACATCATGGGGGTGGCACATGGGCAGGAAAAGCCCGTCGTGCTGGCCCACAAAGCCGCCATGGACGCCCACCTGGAATCCGTCGGTATCCCGGTCTCCTACACCAACGTCTTCTGGGGCGGACGCAGCGAGATCAAGCCGTCCGAGATCTCACCGATCGCCTACGAAGCCTTCTGCCGCGCCAGCGGCCTCGACCCCGCCGCAATGCGGGAGTAACGGCGCAGACGGGGGCTTTTGGCTGCGTCTGCTGTCACTTGACCCCGCCCAGCACCCCGTTCATCACGCGGAAGAAGACATCCGTGTTATCGAGGACGCCGCCGAAAAGCGAGGCCCCTCTGCCATAGGCGGAGAGCGGAATATCGGTGGCGGTGTGGGCGGCGGACCCGCCGCCGACCTGTCCAGTAACCAGCAGACCGCCCGCCGAATCCCGGAGGGGACGGTTCAGCGGGTCGGCTCCCGTGGTATTGATCTTCGGGTATGCGGCAAGCGCGCCAACCGTGCCGAAAGGGGAGTCCGGGCCGGGCAGGGGGTTTGTCAGCCAGTCCTCATAGCGGTCCGCGTTTGCGCCATAGCCGATCAGCAGCTTGCGGTCAACGTCGGTCGTGACCGGGTATCCATCGGTCGCGATGGTGTATTTGGGAAAGCCCGCCGATTCATAAATGCCGACGACCTGATCGCGCAGGTACTCGGTGGGCTTGCCGGTCTGGTTCTGGCCCGTCGCCCGCGCTCTCAGCTCGGCGTTGGTGACCGTGGACGCCCCGATAACCGCCGCGCCGCTACACTCATGGTCCGCGGTGACAATCACCAGGGTATCCCCGTTTTTTTCGGCGAACCGCTGGCAGACACCAACCGCCCGGTCGAACTCGATGGTATCCAGAATCCAGCGTTCGGAGTCCATCGCATGGGCCTGCTTGTCGATGCTGGCCCCTTCGACCATCAAAATAAAGCCCTTGGGGTTCCTGGAAAGCACCGTGATAGCCTTCTCCGCCATCTCGTCGAGCATCGGCTGATCGGGAAAGCCGAAGTCGGAGACCACCTGGGGGCTGCCCCTGCGCCCGTCTATTTTGTCCTTGGCGACATTCATGTTTCCGAAGCTGAACAATCCAAGCAGTCGGTCCGTGTCTTTGGGCACGGATTGAAGCGCGGTGTTGCCGCCGGTTGTCATCTTGCTGGTGGAAGCGTAATACCATCCCGCCTTCTGGAAGTCCGCGAGCAGGTCGCGCTCCGGGTCGCGCGCGCCCACTGGCACGTTCCACGCCGTCGCCAGATCCGCGGGGAGTATGTAGTCATTGCTGCTCCGGCGCTGCGACCCGCTGACAGGCTGCGGGGTGATACTGCCCCCGGAGTTTGGCAGAAACCATTTTCGACCGCCGCCCATCAGAACGCGAAGCCCGGCCTTGCCCTGCTCATCAAAATACTGGTCACAGATTCCGGTGCCCGCGCCCCGGTCACTGGTGTGGACACCGAATGCGGCGGGCGTGGCATCGAACACATCTGCAGTCGTGATGATGCCAAGCGTCTTGCCCTCCGTCCGGAACAGAAACTCGCCGATGCTCTCGATGCGCGGGTTATCGAAGGGATCCTTGGTATCGTCGGGAAAGACCCCCTCTTCGTTGTTATCCGCCTTGTTGCCGGTGGAATAACAGTGCGCACCCGGTGAGCTATCCGTCACAATGCTGTTCAGTGAGGCGGTGCTGATCATCGCCATATTGGGAAACGTGTCCATATTCAGCGGGGAAACAGAGCGGCCCATCTCGACACCGCTCAGCATCACGCGGGCTGCGGTACGATGCGCCGCTCCCATCCCGTCGCCGATGCAGATAATGACATTTTTGATCTTTTTGCCGCCCCGCTCCCCCTTGACCGCCAGGATCTCGAAACTGCTCTGGCGCGTCACGGTCTGCCCATCGCTTTGTTTCGCGGTGACGGAAAGCAGATGGACCCCCGCCGCGCCTGTCGAGAACGCCCGCACGGAGGCAGCAACGCCGCCCGTGGGTGCGGAAGGCAGATCCGTGGGCACAAATGGCCCGCTTTGCGCGGCGGAGACGAACTTGCCGTCCACGGCGAATTGGACGCTGGTAATGGTTTTCCCCGTGTCCGGAACGATGGTCGCCTGAAGATCAAACCGCTGATCGGGCAGGAAGCGCGCCACAATCGGGCCGTTCGCCTTGCCATAGGTGAACAGGCGCGACGGTGGTGTCAGCCGGTAAATAGTCGGCACAGCGGCGGCGGGCAACGCAGACGCTGTAAACGCCGCAACGGAGATAGACAGGGCAGACAAGGCAGATAAGGCAGAGCCGACAGAACGAGAGCGTATCATTGGTTAGAGGGTTGTCCTTGTGGGCGATCGGGCGGGGGGGATGCGATGGCGGCAGGTGCAGGAGCATCCAGTGCCAGGCGCACGAGCGAGACGGTCCCATCGGCCTCCTCGCGGCTGCCGATATTGAGGGTACCCGTGAGCAGAAGCAGGCGCGGAGTAAAGGGAACGGCTCCGGGATTTGGGCCAGGCACCCGAACGCGGACTGTCGCGGCGGGCAGGTCGGAGAAGCCCGCCTCGTGCTCCTCGATCTGAAGGCCTGGACTGGCCACCAGGAAGAACGCACCGTCCCCCGGTTCCTCCTGCCGCACCATGTAACCGGAAATCCGAACGCGCTTCCCATCCTGCCTCTTGAGCGAGTCGGAAATCGTCAGCCCACGCGGTCCGACGGGCGTTAGAAAAAACTCCGCGAAGGTCAGCGCGGTGACACCCGGCGGCAGAGGTGGCAGTGCCGAGGTTTTAGGTGCGAAACGGGCGGCAACGACCGGGGGAGCGGCCTTCTGGTCCGGTGCCGCAGGCGGTGCGCTCAGCGCGAGGGAAAGACAGAAAAGAGCAGGGGCAAACACAAGCGATTGGATCATGTTCGGCATTCTTCCGGCGACAGTGTACCCGGAAAAGGGTGAAACCGTCAGTCTATCGTTCTGGTTCGCTCGGTCGGAATGAGGCGAAAAGAGCCTCTGCCGGTCACCTCAACTACGATACATCCTTGGTCATCAATGCCGATTGCCCTGCTGCCACTCCCTTTCGAGGGTTGCGGCAGGGCGTCCGTCAGGTCATACAAAGACCCGTTCTGCCACAGAAAGGCGTGTTCATTGCCGGTGGCGGTCGCCGAACTGCCCACCACCTGGCCCTGCTGATTCAGTCCCACTACCCGGCTCCAATCGCCACCCATCGTGCCGATGTCCCGGCGCGGCTCCGCGTCCCGCCACACCTGCGCCCTGTAATATGGCTCCCTGCGGGTCTCCGTCTCCCCCGGAAACTCCGGGCGGGAATACGTGATCACCCGCGATTTTTCGGTAGGCAGTCGGCCTGTGTGCCAGCGCCCTACCGAAAGAACTTCGCGAAGTGGCACGGACTGCGGGAGGATCCGCATCTTTCCCTGCTGCCAGGTGAACGGTTCCGAGACGGCGTAGGTGATCGCGCCGCTCCCTGTACTTTCGAGCGTCCCGGTCACCACCCCCTCCTCGCTGATAGCACCCGGTAAAACCAGTACGTTCGGGGGGAAGTGGCCCCTGGGCAGGCGGATCAGTCGGTCCGCTTTACCCTGCTCCCAAACAATGACCGCTCGGTCCGCGGCCCGGACACCAACGATCTGACCGCGCCGATTCATGGCGAAAACCGGGTGCATCGGCAGCGGTCGAGCGATAAATCGTGGAATGGCAGCAGTCCGGGAACCGGCAGGGGATGTCGCAGTACCTTTAGCACTCTTAGGGTATTCGGCGGCGACCGGCGTCTGAAAAAGGGCAAGCGCTGTGACAAGGCCCAGGACAGTCCTGAAAATCACCAGATATTTCTCCTTCACTTGGTCACTGCACTGCTCCAGTGGCCCCTGTTCCAGATACCAGATACCCGCCGGTCTTCGCCGCCGGCAGGGCGCGGAACACCGCGCTCTGCTCTCCTTCGGCACGGCGGCTCCGTGCTAAGCCGCTTCGAGGGCGTCCAGCACAAGCGATGCGCCGCCGTAGATTCCGGCATCGTCGCCGAGTTCGGCGGGGACAATGGGACAGACATCAATCATGGTCTTGATAGCGTTGGCGCGGGCCGACCGGCGGATCGGGTCGAGAATCAGGTCACCACTCTGGGCGACGCCACCGCCGACAACCACCATCTGCGGGTTAAGCAGATTGACCATGGACGCGATACCAAGGCCCACGAAGTAGCCGGTCTCCTCGAAAACCTCGATCGAAACGGCGTCGCCTTCGGCGGCGGCATCCGCGATGTCCTTGGGGGTCAGCAGGTGCCAATCGTAGCCTGTTGTTTCCGCCAGGCTGGTTTTCCGGCCCAGACTGATCTTGCGCGCGGCTCGCTCCACGATAGCGGCGATCTGCCCCATGCTCTCCAGGGACCCGAAGGCCGCCGCCCCGCCCCGTTCCCCGGCGGCGACGATGATATGCCCGATCTCGCCTGCACCGCCGGTTGCGCCGGTCCATAGCTTGCCGTCGAGGATGATACCGCCGCCGATCCCGGTTCCGAGCGTCACCATGACCATGGTGCGTACCTGCCGCCCCGCGCCAAAGCGGAACTCGCCCAGCGCGGCGACATTGGCATCGTTGCCCATGAAGACAGGCAGATTGATCTGGGCTTCAATCGGCTTGCCCAGCGCGATATTACGGTAGGGCTGGCCCTTTTCGTAAAAATTCGGTGCCCACAGAACGACACCGTTTCTGTCGTCAATATGGCCTGGCACGCCGATGCCGACCCCCGCGACCTCCTTGTCATTCACGCCCGCGGACCGAATCGCGGTCTTGGCGGCCTGAACGATCTGGGCGACGGTATTCTCGACGCCCTCGGTGGCAAGCGATGGCGACCGCCCCGCGCCAAGTTGCTTGCCCGAGCGGTCCAGCACAGCGGCGCGCACGTTCGTGCCGCCAAGGTCTACGCCCAGGATATAGGGTGCCTCACGATTCAGTTCCACAGTTGAGAGTTAACCTTTCTTTCAGGTGTGTCCCTCCCCTGGCCTCCACTTGTTTCTCCCCGTCGCCCAAACCGGCGACGGGGGAGCGAAAATGGCGGCAAAGGGAGGGCATGGGGTGAAACCGTTCCGTTGGGACGGCTCGTAATACCCGCAGTATAAGGAACCTGCCGACCTGCTGTCAACGCCGCCATGGGCAAACAGAAAGCGAACAAAACACAACATATAGGGGCAAACACTGTCTTGAAACGGCACATTTCGTATTAAAAGGCAAAAAAACCGGGAAATTGTCCCGGAAACCGTTGACAGGTATCGCTCGTTAATCTACAATCAGCGCAGTGGCGGCGAGTGGAGACTCAGTGGAGGGTAGTGGTTGTTCCGTGGCGCACATTATCATTCTGTGGATGACAAGGGGAGGGTGATTATTCCGCTGCGCTTTCGGAACGAACTCGGCAACATCTTTATTATCACCAAGGGCCTGGACAAATGCCTCTTTGTCTACCGGGAAAAAGACTTCCAGGACATGGAGGCGCAACTGATGAGCCAGCCCGCGCTCGACCGGCACACCATGCGGCTGCAGCGCTGGTTTTCGGCGGAGGCGGTCGAAACGCAGGTGGACAGTCAGGGGCGGGTCGCCATTCCCAGCAACCTGCGCGACTTCGCCTCCATCGAGGAAGAGGTGGCGATCGTGGGCGCCGGGCACCGGATCGAGGTCTGGTCACGTGTTGGTTGGGATGCTTTTAACGCAAGTCTTTCGGATGAAGACATCATGCAGTCGGCGGTCGAGGTCGGGCTGAGCAAGCTGTAGAGCAGAGCAAAACGATGAGCGTTTATCATGTGCCGGTTCTGCTTGCCGAAGTCCTGGAAGCATTAAACGTCGCGCCGGGGCGACGCGTGGTGGATGCCACCCTGGGCGGAGCGGGCCACGCCCTTCGAATCGCGGAGCGGATCGCGCCGGGCGGGATGCTGATCGGTCTGGACCAGGACGGGGACGCGCTTCAATCCGCTCAGGAGACGCTGAAAGCCGCACCGGACACCGTGACGATGCATCTGGTGCAGACGAACTTTGCTGGGATTCGCGGGGCGCTGGAGGGAGTCGGCCTCCCTGCTGTGGACGGCATCCTGATGGACCTTGGCGTATCGTCGTACCAATTGGACACGCCCGCGCGTGGGTTTGCGTTTCGGACGTTGGGACCGCTCGATATGCGGATGAACGGAAGCGGTGAGGCGGAGACCGCCGCCGATCTGCTGAACCGTCTCGGGGAGGCGGAGATCGCCCGTATCCTGTTCACCTATGGCGAGGAGTCGCGGAGCCGACGGATCGCCAGCGAGATTGTGCGACGGCGGCAGGTCAAGCCGCTCGCCACAACGGAAGATTTGGTGGATGCCGTGCGCGGCGCGATGCCGTTCCGCACGCGGCCCGGCGAGATCCATCCGGCGACAAAGACGTTTCAGGCGGTGCGTATCGCGGTGAATCGAGAACTGGAAGTGCTGGAAACGGGCCTGCGCGAGGCGGCGCGAGTTTTGCTGCCGGGAGGGCGGCTGGTGGTGATTGCGTACCACTCGCTCGAAGACCGGATCGTCAAGAAGGTGCTCGCGGAGCTTTCCGGAAAGCGGGTGGAGACGGACCTGCCCGACCCGGAGCCGGTCGCGACCCCGATCCTGACGCTTGTAACGAAGAAACCGCTGACGCCGACTGACGATGAGATACGGCGCAACCCACGCTCACGGAGTGCGAAGCTTCGGGTGGCAGAAAAGAAGCTGGCAGGATGAAGCGAAGGATGGGCAGTAAATGGTAGCCGATCAGCAGCGAATACAGAACCTCCCACGGGAACGGGTCGCCCCGCAGCCCTCCCGAACCCTCGCGGATCGGGCAGGGACACCGGGCACCGTGCGGCCGCGCCGCGCGATGGCGCACACCGGGCCACGTGCCCTGCGCCGTGCCAGAGCGATCCACGAGAACAGCCGTGTTCCCGGTGCGGTGCTGGCGGCGACGTTCACGGTGACGATCCTCTGCCTCTATGTCAGCGCGTATGCGCGCGTGACCGGGGAGGGCTTTGAGCGGTCGCGGCTTCGGTCGCAGCTGAAACAGGCCAATCTCCAGCGCGATACGCTTCAGGCCGAGATCAGCCGTCTCTCACTGCCGCGGACCGTGGCGCAGCGGGCCGCCGAACTTCAGATGGAGCCAGGAACGCCGGAAACGCTGACAATCCTCTCCGGGGCATCCTCCTCCGGGACAGAAGAGACCCCGACGAGGGACGCCACGCCGTCGCGGCAGATTCCCACCGAACCCGGAGAACGCAACCCCTGATGGCAGCAACCACTCGCGGCGGCCCTTCCCGCACGAACCGAGGTCGCCATAATCCACCCGCTCCTTCCCGCCCGCGCCATCCGAAGACCGGCGCGCCGGGAGAGCGGGTGCTTCGTGTCGCCATCTTAGTTGTGGTGCTGTACGCCGCCCTCGCGTTTCGCTGTTTTTATCTGCAGATCGTCCGGCACCCGGAGTTCCTGGAGCAGGCCCGAACCAATCGGGAAAAATCGCTGCCGCTTCCGGCCCAGCGCGGTGTTCTGTTCGACCGCAGCGGGACCCTGCTGGTTCGCAATGAACCCGCTTACGACATCGAACTCGATCCGAATATGTGGCAGGCAAGCGCTACGGCAATGGACACACCCGCGATGCGTCAGGAGCAGGCCATCGTGGGCCTGGAGATGTGTCTGCCGGGCGTGGATGTACGTGGCGCGGTCGCGAAAAATCCGCCGACCCTCGTCTCTTCCAGAAACGGCAAGCGCCGCTACAGGATCATTCCCGTTGCGCGGCAGGTGGATGCCGCGGTGGGCGAGCGGGTCAAGGCAATGAGCCTGCTGGGGGTCGGGACGCCCGGAACCTCGCGCCGCCGCGCCGTGGATGGCAACCTCGCCGCCCATGTGCTGGGCTTCACGGGTCGCGACGGCACCGGACTCGATGGCCTTGAGGGTGGCATGGATGCATCGCTGAAAGGCGAAAGCGGCAGGCTCGCCGCCGAGTTCGACACACGCGGGCGGGAAATCCCCGGCACCGTGCGGACCCGCCAGTCCGCGCGTCAGGGGCAGGATATTGTTCTGACCCTCGACTCTGATCTGCAGCACGCGGTCCAGCGCTCGCTCGCTGCCGCCTGCGAAAAGAGCCACGCGGCAGGCGGCACCGCCATCGTTCTGGACCCGAAGACCGGAGATATCCTCGCACTGGCGAACTGCCCGACCTACAACGTGAACGATCGCGCGCGGACCAGTCCGGAGTGCCGGATGAACCGCGCGGTCACCGCGCCGTTTGAGCCGGGTTCGACCCTGAAAGTCATCACCGCTGCCGCCGCGCTTGAAGAACATCTGGTGTCCGCCTCCAGCGGCTTTTACTGCGCCGGACGCATGAAGGTAGGACGCCGCTCCATCGGCTGTGCCCACGGAGATCAGCACGGCAGCGAGTCCCTGAACGACGTGATCAAGAACTCGTGCAATA
>JACMJB010000256.1 GCA_014380815.1 Armatimonadota bacterium | reverse complement strand
TCGGCGGCCTTCAGCGCCATCAGCGCCATCAGCGCCATCAGCGCCATCAGCGCCATCAGCGCCATCAGCGCCATCAGCGCCATCAGCGCCATCAGCGCCATCAGCGCCTTCGGCGACGACGGCGGTGCGTCGGTCCGGGCGCCTGCGCCTGCGCCTCCAGGGCCGAGATTTCGCCGACCGCGGGGCTTGCGGTCTTCAGGACCGCGACCGTCTCGGGGTCCGCTGGCTGCTCTACTTCCCCGGTGACAACGATGGAGTGCGGAACGGGGCGGGATGGCAGGTTCTTCGCGGTATGGCCGGTGACGATGATCTTGTTATCGAAGACAATCGAGGTCGAAAAGCCCGAGTCCATCAGTACCGCTTCCTGGACTCCCGCCGCCGCCGCGGCCTCCGCGAGCTTTTCGGTGCTGATCACCTCAAGCGAGCCTCCCAGAACCACCTGACCATCGGCTGTCAGCCCGAAGAATGCACGGCGGCGAGGATCGTTGAAGTCCCGTGCGGAGTATGCCTGCATCTCGGCCCTGGTGCGCGCGACTCCTGCGTGAACGATCCAGGCCCCACCCAGAAAGCAGTCGGTCATATCGGGCAGAAAGGTGCGAAGCGCTACCTCGTCGTTCATCACCGCGGCGTTGAAGGGCACAATTGCGATCTGCGTCGGTCCCCAGAGAACGAACGGACGGTTCCGAAGTTTTGCCAGCCGCGTCGGGTCGGCCTCCGGACGGAACACCCCTTCCTGGGAGGTCAGGCAGGGGCCGATCATGGTGTTGTCGGTTCCGCGAAGCTGAGAATTGGCGAAGAAAGTGCCGTTCATGCCCGCGACCGCCCCCGCGCGAAGCGCGACGAACTCGCCCACACTTTTGCGGGAGCCATCGGGGTCCTGGGTCGTGGAGGGCAGACCGCCCCGCACCAGTCCCAGCTTCGTACCGGCGAACTCCCCGACCTGAAGGGTGACCGGCGCGGGGCTGGTATTCATCTCGACAACGGCGGCGGGAGCATTGACCGCGGCGTCCTGACACTCCCTCCAGGCCCTTTCCAGACGGGTGTGAAGGTAGCGGTCAATCCGAAGGATCCCGGGCGACTCCTCGGCGGGACCGTTCTCGATCGTGACGGCCATCGTGTAACCGGCTCGCCGGGCAGCCTCAAAGGTGACCGCGTCGCCATCGCCCTCCGGGTACGCGAAGTAGGGCACGGGGCGCCCAAGTTCCTGCTCCAGTAGCGCCTTGGATTCGACCAGTTCCCGGTCCTGTTCCTCGGCGGAGAGCTTGCTGAGCTGTGGGTGTGAAAGGGTGTGCGACCCGATCGCTACCAGACCATCTTTATCCAGCTTTCGAAGCGTCTCCCAGCTCATCTTGGGATGCGGACCTTTTTTATCGCCGACGAAGTTTGTGTGAACAAACATCGCCGAGGGATAGTTCCGCTCCTTCAGGATCGGGTAAGCGATGTCATAAAAGCCCTGATAGTTGTCATCAAAGGTGAGCACAATCGCCTTATCCGGGACCTCATCGCCGCGTGTCAGATGCCGGTGCAGCTGTTCCAGAGAGATCGGTACCGCCCCCTGCTCCTCCATCCACCGTATCTGAGCTTCAAATTCCGCCTTGGTGCAGTCGAAATAGACGCCGCCCGGCAGACCGCGTTTTCGGACAATATCGTGGTACATGATGACCGGGATCCGGGTCCCCAGGCCGCGCGGGCTGATCTCGACGAACTCCTTGGGATCAAAGACCGTGTCCGCCACTGGTACTGCGGGGGGAGTGGACGTGGCGGCAACGACCGCTACCACGGGGGTAGGCGATTGGGTGGGCTTCGCGGTGAATCGGGAAACGATCTGACAGCCGCTTAGGGCGGTCAGAAACACGCTGACGAAGGCGGCACGAGCAATAATGCCAGTGGCGCGGCGGCGGCGGGCGGTGAGCAAGCAGAACCTCCACGGACGCTGCGGAAAACGACGCATGATCTTCTAGGCGTCCGCGTCCGTTTCAGTATAGCACGGAGCAGCATGATGAAGCTGAACGAGCAGGTCGCCCCCTCGCACCCGGATCGTGACGATCTCGGAGACGATCTCGTTCAGGGTGCCATCGCGGATGCCAGGAGCAAGCGTCTCCTCTGTAAGGGTCCAGCGAACGCCGGTCGTGGTGATTCCGGTGGCCCGTCCGAGAGCCATCAGCGAGAGGGTACGACCTGGCAAGTCGGAGCCAGTCAGCACCACATCGCTATTCACAAGCCACGTTTCCCCGACCGCGTCTACCAGCCGAATATCCCCTGACCCGCTGTGCTTGACCAGCGTAGAAAGGACCGAGTAGATATGGTCGAGCCGCCCACCGGTGGCGGCGTACACGCGGATGCGCTCCGCGCCATGCCCCGCCCTGGCATAGGTCAGGGCTTTATCCAGATCCGTGTAATTCTGGTCCGGGGTCGGAACCAGGGTCACCCCCCTCTTTGCCAGAGCCTCACACTCGGCGATGCGGAGCGAGTCAAAATCGCCCGTTACAACGTCCGGCACCCTCCCGACTCGCAGCAGATGCCGCGCGCCCCCGTCCACCCCAATGACCAGCGCCCCGGGGTTTTCCGCAAGAGCGCCTTGCAAACGCTCCATTTCTGCACGCGACATCGGGCCACTGGCCACGAGAATCGCCAGCGGGGCATCGGGAGGCAGGGCGTCAGTCACAGCCGTACCAGCACTGCGGCGTGCTGTCGAAGGAACGCCCATCCGGACTGCCGTAGATCTTGCGGAACTGCCCCTCGGAGGCGCAGAACTTGGCATGCCCGTCGGCATACACCACGCCGCCCCCGTTGCCATGCCAGGGGCCGTAGAAGCCGTTGGGGTAGCCTGTGTAGGGGCCGTAGCCAAATTTGTTCACTGCATCCTTTGCGGGGCCGAACCAGGGGAACATCTCATCGCGCATCAGCCGGGTCTCAGCGGGAAACTGGAACGACGCATCGGTGATGGTCTGCGCCTCGGCGCCGCCTGCGGGGTCCAGCGGGTAGTTGTTGGAAAAGGAGCCATCCGGCCCCAGCACCACGGTGTAGCATTTGGACGTAAATCGGTACGACGAGCCGTACGCCTCGTGGTAGCTTTCCGCGCCTGGGGCGTCAACGGCAAGTGAGGGGCCACCGCTGTCATCCGGGCATCTGAAGATGCCTTTGTTCTTTGTATACGGCATCAGTTCATCTTCCACCCCTTTGTGGCCGGGGGTGCCCGGTGCGGCTCCCGAGGCGGCGGTATTGTAGGCATGAAAGATCGGGAATGTTTCGTCGTAGTCCTGTACGTACATGCGGACGGCGGTTCCGATCTGACGCAGGTTTGAGACGCAGGTGACTTCGCGAGCCTTTTCCCGCGCACTGGCGAAGACCGGGAAAAGGATGGCGGCAAGCAGTGCGATAATTGCGATCACGACCAGCAGTTCGATCAGCGTGAACCCGGAGGGGATCCGCGTAGAGACCGGGCGTCTCGGATGGTGCAAGCGATACATAAAAGAATGCCTTTCTGGGTTTCCCGCTGCGAACCGGAAGAGGGAAAGACAAAGGCCAGACCGCCGCCCGACCTGGACAGGCAGTAAAAAACCACCCTCCAAGGTGCGGGGGTGGTCGAGGGAGCGTTCGGACTCCCCTGCCATCCGCTTCCCTCCGCCGGTACGAACCGGATCAGGTTTTTGGGGTCGGCCCTAAGCCCTCTCAGCCGTATCCGCGATGCGCCGAAGCGCGAATCGTGGAACGGCCCCCCCAGCAGACGCTCACTATTAAATTTCTCTATAAGTCTACCTTGCGACAGGCGAGGTGTCAAATCCCCCGATTTTCAAGGCAAGATCACGGCTTGAAACGTTTGGCACTGGTCGTCATCGGGATTATTTCGGTGCTGGCCGCCATCACGTTGCCCATCATCAGCCATACGCGCGAGAGGGGAAGGCGAGCTGCCTGTCAGAGTAATCTGCAGCAGTTAGCCGCCGCCGTGCAGCAGTACATCCCAGACTACGACGGCGTTTACCCGATGGAAAGGTTCGCATACAAGGTTGATGGTGCTTCGACCTT
>JACMJB010000042.1 GCA_014380815.1 Armatimonadota bacterium | reverse complement strand
GTTTTCCCAAATAGAGACCAAGATTGTGATGGGCCGACGAATTATTCGGATTGAGCAATAGGCATTTATCATAGTAAAGAAAAGCATCCGACCCTCTGCCTAACTCCTCCATACATATCGCGAGGTGGACATACGGCTGATCTGAGTTTGGATTTAGGGACAATGAATTCTGGTATGACTCAGCCGCTTCGGCATACCGCCGCATCCTATGCAGCACCAAACCCAGATTGTAGTGAATTTCTGGAACCTTACTATCTTCGTGTAGCGCAGAATGGAACGATTTGTAGGCCGACTTCAAATCACCGTGCGCTAATTCTGCGTTACCTTTATTAAACAGATGAAGTAACCTTTGGTGTGCTGAGTTCTGCGCGTTACATTTCGTCATTGCCACTTCCCTTCATGGACTCATCCGCGTTTCGGTGCTTGTAAATCTTGGCTTGGCGAATGAGAGAAAGCGCTAACATTGTGTGACCTGGACAAGCCTGCAGTGTCTCATCTTCGCTTGTTAAATCCTCGGATGGTGTTCACTATCATACGACCGAATAGGAGTACGGATCCAACATAGACCCCATACAACCTCCAGGGATCAGGAACAAAACTCACGTATGGATATAAACACAACGCGAAGGACCAAACGATCAGAACAAAACTAGATACGAATGTCCAGTATCCGCCATCTGCAGCGCTTTACACCACCGGCGTACCAGAGCGTCGTGCCGCCGCAGGGATGCGAGCGCCCCGGCCTCGTTCTCGGAGCAGTGCCGGGTGAAGTCCTCGATGTCGGTGAACAGCAGAGCGATGGTCCCGCCGGGCAGATCGGGCATGGACGCTTCTCTCCGTCGCTTCCCGGCAGGAAAGTGAGTGCGAATCGCCGGAAGCGGGCAAACAACGGGCTGGTCACGGGCTTCACGCCGCGTTTCCGAGACAGCAGTTCACCGAAGCCCGCGGAAACACCTTCCCATTCTCTGACCCGCCCGATCCTCGAAACGGAACCGCGAACGCCCTACACCGGTTCGACGAAAGCGGCCAGGTCCTTTTCGACAGGGGGGGCTTTTAATACTGCTCTGGTATTCCCTGGGGCTACGGTCACCGTGTCGCGGGTCCTCTCGCGGCCCGCTTCGGTATCCCACCAGCGCACCCGGTATCTGCCCGGCTTCAGCGCCCCTGCGGGCAGGGTGATCGTCCCACCATCCGTTCCCGGCGCGACCCGGTAGATCCAGAGGGCCGCGCGGCTTCCATTACCCTTTGCCGCCGCTTTCACCGCTGCTCCGTAGGGGGCAAGGGTGATCCGGCTGAGCACCACCCAATCAGTGCCCGAGTTCGACAGTCGGATCGTGTGCTTCCCGGCGGGAACCGGCGCGGTGACAGTCACACGGGCATCGGCATCCTGCGCGGCAGCCGGGAACTCCCGCTCCGCCGCCGTTTTGCCGTCCACGCTGAGCACCAGATGCGCACCGGCTTTCGCGTACTGTCCGACCAGCACCGCGAAGGTGCCCGGCCTTGCATAGTCCACCTGAAACGTTGCCGCCGAGAACAGGGCGGCATGGTTCTTCCCCTGCAGATACGACGGCAGGTTCGCGGCCCCCGGCGCGGAGCCATCGGGCGAGATCACGAACTCGGTCTGCTTTGCCGCCCCCCAGCCGCCGCCTGGTCCAAACGCCACCTCGCCGCTTTCCGCCGTCGCGACAACAGGAACAAGGTCTTTCATCTGACCGAACGAGGCCAGCCGGGTCTCCTTCAGAAAATCCGTGGCGGACTGGTACTGTCCGTACAGGTCCTCTTTTTCCACCTGGTCCCAGTACCAGAACTGGGCCGCGCCGCCGGTCTCCCCCCGCATCAGGCTGGCCCACAAAGCGGCATGGAGGAACTCTTTATACGAGGACCCCGCGAGCCTGCCATCTCCGCCGCTTGGCCCGACCTCGCCGAAAAAGATCGGCTTATCCCACTTCTCCGGCTCCAGGCTCGCAGCCATGGTGATGGCATCGGGGGGATAGCTGTGGGGCTGCACATAATCCACGGCATCGTAAAGCCCCGCGATGTCGGTGTCGGAACTGGTGGTCACCAGGTGATGCGCCGGGTCTGAGACCCGAATGAAGGCCGCCATCTCCTTATGCCAGGCGACGACCGAATCACGACCCTCCGGGGTTTTATTGCGAAGCGCATCGGTGAACTGGACCTCATTGAACAGTTCCCAGGCCAGAACACCGGGTGAGTAGCCCCAGCGGGAGATGATATAGCGGTACTTCGCTCTGGTCAGCGCGCGGGCGCGGGGGTCGGTGAAGAACTCTTCTGGCTTTTGGAGGAAGCCGCCGCGATTTTTGGCATTCCATGGGTTATCGCCCCAGTTGGAGTTAACCGTGGACGAATACTGTCCGTGATGCTGCAGCACCATCTGGAACGGAACCCTGCTCTTCTCGGCTGCCGCGACAATGGCGTCCCATTTCCGGGCGACCGCGAGATCCAGTGTGCCGGGCGGATTCTTCGCCTCCGACCAGTCCAGATTCTTGCCGTCCCAGTGGTTCATCCAAATGCGCGACCAGTTCTCGCCCACCGCGCCCATCTTCGTAAGCACCGCTGTCAGTTCGATCCCCTGCCCGCCCCAGGCCGCGTTGTGACCGATCGGGTAATACGTCTCGCCGTTGTCATAAACAAAGCGGCGCGGGTTTTTCTGATCGCGTCGGATGAATCCGGACCGCGCTATGGCATCTTTTGCGACCGTGAAGGTCCGCGTGCCGACGCCCGCCAGCGGGACCGCCGCACCGTTGCGCGTGATTCGTGCCAGCGTATATTTGCCGGGGGTCTGCGGTGTATAGCGGGCGCGCCAGGTGGCGCTGTCTGCGCCGCCATCGTAGAAGGCGGGGACTGTTACTGCTTTTCCCTTCGGTCCCTGAAACGTTACCGCCACATCGTTTTCGGTGTAGTCAAACGGATTCCCGGTGATGCCCGGCAGCGGAAAGCTGGCCTCAATGTGCGGGTAGGTCATTGTTTCTCCCCGGACCATGCCTCCCCGTCCCCAGAGCGCCATCAGGCAAAGGGCGAAGGCCAGCGGAATCCACAATATGCGGCGTGATTGGAAAATGCTTCTCATTCTTGCTTTCCGACGGAGAGAGCGAGAGCATGCCCCGGGTAGGCGGGGCATGCTCTCGGCGTCCCGCGGCCTGGTGCCGCTTGTTCGTCCAGGGGAGAACGCGTCACTGCGCCAGTGCGAGCGTGTCGCCGCTCGGGGCGGGTTCGCTCGGTCGGAGCAGGCGCACCTCATCCAGAAAAACGGCGGGCTGCGGTTTGTCGCTGCTTCCCTGAATCCAGAAACTCGTCATGTCGGGCCGATCCGCGAGGCTGATTTTTGACAGCGGGATCGTGACCGCGACCCATTTGCCTGCGGGCAGAGCCGCGAACCGGACCCCGTCCGCGACATTCTTCTCCGAACAGGCCGCGCCCACTGCAATCCTTTGACCGCCTCGCGTGCCGCCGTTGATGTAGAACGAGATCCGGTTGAAAGAGGTCGTATTCAGCGGGGCGTGGTGGAACTTTACCCCGTCGTACGCCTGGTATTGCACCTTGATCGCTTTGCTGCCGGAACGAACCAGGGTCGAGTCGTCGAAAACGACCTCTTTAGCCCAGGTCCATCCCTGCGTCTCCCAGCCGTTCTCGACCCCATCCCGGTAGATCGAATGCCCGCGAATCGGTCCGCTTGAAGAGGCGATACGAGGAAGGGACGGAGCGTCAGCGGACGGAGCGCCAGCGAGCGAAGACGCTACCGCGGTGCCTGGTGTGGTGTTGGAGACAACGACCGGAGCCGTTGCCACCGCCAGATCACTCCAGGGCTTGCCTCGAAATGCCAGAACCGCCAGCAGGAGGATCGCCCCCAGCAGGACGACTGCTCCCAGTGGCTTGATAACGATTTTCATGCGCACTCCTTGCGCAGGGACAGAATACGACACAGCACCCTATCCCTGTGGTCTTAGTCCGGAACTTCGAGAGAACAACCCCTATTTCTTCTGGCTTTCCTGCCACTTCTTGAAACGCTCCGTCGCTTCATCCTGAGCTTGTTTTTGGGCGGCAGCGTTGCCCGCGACACCAGGAGGAGGGGCGGTGATTGTGTTCCCCTGAGAAGTAGGTGGGGCCTGTACAGGCACGCTGGTCGTAGATTTTGGGCTGCAGCCAGCCGCGACAGCCGCCATCAAGACGGTACCCAGCGATAGTGGGATCAGGCCAGCACTGGAAAAGATGATTCGTTTCATAAGCTTTGGCTTCGAGGTCAGAACAAGCGTGTTAGCGGTCCACTCGTGGTGCAAAAGGCGCCCCAGGCAGGAAGTTCGTGCCTGGAGCAAGATACGCTGAGAGGAGAGGCAGGCAATGCCGTCGTCAGTCGTTAGGGTCCAAGGTCCAGAAGCCATTATCATTGTACTGACCGTACTGATCCTGGTTCAGTTTGAAGGACCCGTTGGCTCCTACTGTCTGTTCCGGGCGGTGCCACTTGACATGCCCGTCCGCGAAGCCGTAATTCCAGCCGCTGCTGTGGTGAGGCTTGTTGACCGGTAGGCGCGCTTCTTTCACCCCTGTATCTCCAAAATAGTCTACGTCTCCGTCACCTTCATGATACATCTGCTGGTGAAGCGCACTCATCACTTCATAGCCAAAGGCCCAGTTCGTGGCGCTTTTCGAGCGCGGATTCTCCGCCAGCAGCAGGGACGATGCTGGAGATGGAACCTCGGCCAGTGAACGGGTCCGCGTTGACTGATCCGCCTGCGTGCCGCCAGTGCTGCCGTCAATGGAACGCGGAATCACGCCCTGCTGCTGCCCGTTGCTTGCCCCCCGCCAGGAGGAAACCAGCGCATAGGTGCGGCGGCCAAATTGGCCGTCGGGCAGATAATCAACACGATCTTTTGAATCGCTGGGGCAGGCAAAGACTTCCCCGCCCTTGCCAACAATGCTGAAGTCATCAACCCCGTTGGCGCCGATCCTTGCCCCTGCCCTTCCATTCTTGATGTAAGGAGCCACAACGACATCCCACGTGATATTTGCATCAAAGTTGCTGTAGGGAGCACTCGGGTCTTTGAAGAAGATTGAGCGGGGAAATACCTCGTCATAATCCTGGGTGTACATCATCGTCGCTGTGGAGATCTGTTTCATATTAGATAAACAGGCAGTCTGACGGGCCTTCTCCCGTGCCTGGGCGAAGACCGGAAACAGGATGGCGGCGAGGATGGCGATGATCGCGATCACGACGAGCAATTCGATCAGGGTGAAACCGGTCAAACTACGATGTTTCATTCAAACCTCCATTGATTCTTTTGCGATTTCGGACAGCTGCGTTGAGAATGCGTTCCTCTTTCCACGAGGAACGGCTATAGGGCCTGACAGGACTCCCGTATGACCAGGGTGACGGGGATCTCATGGCGTACCGGCTGTTCAAGGAGAGACGACGCCGACTCCTTGCCCAAACGAGCATGAAGACGGCGAACCGCGAGGCGGCCCATCTGCTCTTTGGCGACCCGCACGGTGGTGAGAGAAGGGTTCGCATGACTGCTGAATTCAATATCGTCGAATCCGACCAGGCTCAGATCGTTCGGGACGGTTAAATTCAGAGTGCGGCAAACCTGAAGAGCCACCAGGGCGGTGTCGTCGTTTGCAGTGATCAAGGCGGTGGGCCGGTGGGGTCCGGTGAGGTAGGCGGATAGCTGATCGGCCCGCCGCTCGTCCGGCCCGTCGCCGCGAAGGACAAGGTCTGGTTCGACGGAAACACCGGCTTCGTACAGTGCGCAGAGGTACCCGCGCAGACGATCTTGAAAGGTCGTGATCCCCGGCTCACTGAGGAAAAAGCCGATGCGTCGGTGACCCAAGCCGAGCAGATAGTGCGTGGCCGCGTAAACGCCGCCAAATCCGTCGGAGATCACACTCTCGTAAATGCCCGCCTCGTCGCGATTATCCACTAAGACAATATTCGGTACATGAGCGGCAAATGTGGAGAGGATTTCCGGATCTGCGGTGCCGACCAGCAACATGCCGCCAATGGCCTGCTCCTGGACCATACGTGGCACCTCGAGCGACAAAGCATGACGGCTGGTGGTGTGCACGAGAAGATGCAGGCCGAGTGTGGAAGCCTCCTCCATAGCCCCGGCAAAGACCGGCCCGTAGAAGGTGTTCGAGCCAAGAGTATCACCGGGAACCGCGGAAAAAAACTGGAAGCCGATCGCATCGCGAGCGGAGACCGTCGCGGAGACGGTTTTGGAAACAAGACTGCCCTTGGAGGTGCGGAGACGCGGGGGGCGATAGTTCATCTGGCGCGCGATCTCGATTACGCGCTTCTGGGTCTGCGCATTAATCAGGTCGGGGGTGGTGAAGGTGCGGGAAACCGTTGCCGGTGACACTCCCGCCGCTCTCGCCACATCGCGAATGTTTGCCATGCGATTATGATGCCGCAGAATTCCACCACTGTCAATACTTGTTTTCATGAATCAATGAAAAATTTCATAGCGCGTGTTTCACAGTGCGGTACGATGTGAAAACAACGCTTGAAAGGGTTGATAATAACGATGATGCCCTGCTTGTGGCTCCCCCTCGCGCTGGGATGCGCTGTGGCGGCAGCGGTCCTGCCACTCTGCCGTCCCGCGTTCGCCGCTCCCAAAACGGCTGACTCCCCGCTGCCTCCCACGCTATGCCGCCGCCTCGCCGATGAGACTGATCGGAACCTTCGCGAGCATGTGCTGGCTCCCTGGTTTCCCCGTGCTCTGGACCAGAAGTTCGGCGGCTTCTACGAGGCCTTCGACGAGCAGTGGGCACGGCCGGTTGGCGACGGGAATGTCAAGTCGGTCGTGTACCAATCACGCCTGACCTGGATCGCCTCCCGGGCCGCGCATCGGTATCCTCAGAAGGCGGTGTCCTACCGCGCGATGGCGCGGCACGGGGTCGCGGTCCTTTCTGACAGGCTGTGGGACCGTGAAAACGGCGGCTTTTTCTGGAGTGTTTCTGAAACAGGGGAGCCATTTCGCAATGGCGAGAAACACGCCTATGGGGTTGCTTTTGCTATTTACGCCGCCTCCGCCGCGTACCAAGCGACCGGAGAGACGCGCGCCCTGGACCTGGCGAAGCGCGCTTACGCCTGGCTGGAGACCCACGCGCAGGATACCAAAAACGGCGGCTATTATGAGGCGCTGACCTGCGACGGCAAACCGATTTTGACGATTCCAACGGCCCCGGATGCGACTGTCGCCGACCCTATCGGCATGCGGTACGGGTTCAAGTCCATGAACGGGCATATCCACCTGCTGGAGGCGCTGACCGCGCTCTACGGGCTGTGGCCTGACGCCGGCCTTAGAGCGCGTCTCAAGGAGATGCTGAGGATTGTCCGGGACAAAGTCGCGGTCGAGCCAGGCTGTTTGAATCTGTTCTTCACGCCCCAGTGGCGTCCGGTCCCGGACCATGATTCGTTTGGGCATGATGTCGAGACCGCGTACCTTCTTACCGAGGCCAGCGCGGTCCTGGGACGCCCGGACGATGCAAAGACCTGGGCGACAGCACGGCGACTGGTAGACCATGCGCTCGCCTTCGGATGGGACGAAAAAAACGGCGGCTTCTATGACGCCGGTTCCGCCTTCGGGGCCGCGACCATCACGGACAAGGTCTGGTGGACCCAGGCGGAGGGGCTGAACGCGCTGCTGCTGATGCACGAGCGTTACGGCAGGGAGACCCCCCGCTATGGCGCGGCATTTTTGAAGCAGTGGGAGTTCATCACCCGCCGCCAGATTGACTACGGCAACACCGGCTGGCTCGGCAAGGTCAGCGCGGAAGGGGTCCCGATTCCCGGTCAGATCAAGAGCGATGCCTGGAAAGACCCCTACCATCAGGGGCGCGCCCTTCTGAACGTCTCCCAAACGCTCCGTAAAATGGCCAATGAGAAGACGAAGACCCCCTGAGCACTGCCAGATCCATCTGAACAGGCCCGCTGAGCCGCTGTAAGGCTGATGTAAGGCGCGAGGCATACAATGGGACATCTTTGCAATTGGCTCGCTCGGAAGGAAAAACGCGATGAATAGATTCTGCAGCGCACTGAAATGGTCGGTCCTGGTCTCGGTTCTGGTCTCGGGGACCGGCACCGTCTCCGCCTCTGCCCCTCCCCAAGGCGATGGGAGACTCATCTTCAACGGCAAGGTCGCCTCCACGGAGGTCCGCACGGTCAACGGCAGCGCTTACGTTAAATTAAGCGACATGGCGGCGGCCCTTGGGATGGTGGTCGTCCGGCGCGGCGGCAGTTATGAGATCCTCAAAAAAGGGGGGGCGAACCAGGTCAGCGGCGCGCTGCAGGGCAAAATCGGAGACCGCCTTTTCGATGGGCGCTGGCGTTTTTCGGTGCTGAGTGTACAGACGCCGGAAATGTATACGGTGAAAACGCCCAGCGTCCGGGGCCTTTTCCGGGGGATGGATACGGTCCGCAACGATGAGGTCACCGGGGTCGTGCGCGCCGCACCGGGCTACAAACTCGTGGTGATCCAGTGCCGCGTGTCGAACGGTCAGAAGTCCCCGCAAACCTTCTGGCTCGCTCAAAGCGGCGTGAGGAACGCGCTGACGGACATGCAGGGCGAGTCCTATGCCCCGCTCGCCTACGATCTGGAAGGGGCGCCGACTCAGAGCAAAATACTGTTGCCCGGCGCGGGGGTGGAATTCCCGATCCTGCTCAGTGTCCCTGACGCAGTGCAGTTCAAAGACCTTGTCTTCACCCTGCGCAATAACGACCTCTCAAATGCCGCCCGGTTCAGCGACGTACGGGTCTCATTGACTTCTCCGTAGCGCAACAGGCCCATGGTCATCCTCCGAGCGTGGGCGGCGTGCTTTCCCGCCGAAACTGGGTCGGAGTCCGGCTGGTGTGCCTGGCAAAGACACGGGCGAAATACTGACTGGAGCAGAAGCCGCAGTCAAGCGCGATCTGCACCACCGGCAGGGGGGTTTCGGCGAGCAGGCGCGAGGCGGTCTCGACCCGCAGCCGCTGCACGTAATCGGCGGGGGTCCGACCGGTCTGTTCCTTGAAGATCTGATGAAAACGGCTTACGGAGATCCCGACGCGCCGGGCTACTTCCGGCGCGCGCAGCGGGCGCGCGAAGTTCGCCTGCAGATAGGCGATTGCCTCTGTCACCAGGGCATCACAGGGAGTCGGCGTATCCGAGTCCAGCCGCTCGACCGCATCAACAAGCAGCTGGCATAAGAGGGCGCGGAGCCGTGCCAGGGCTAGCGGCGCGGCAGGCGCTCCGGCAAGGGTCAGAAGGACGGCGCGGAGTTCCGCAAGTCGGTGAAGCAGGGCGCGGTCCAGGTGCCGTCGCGTGTTGCCTGCGCGGCGGCACCGCCCGGCAATCTTCCGGAGGTCGGCGGAGCGGAACGGCGTGTTCCGCGCGGCCCCGGGCGTGCCGGGATCAAAGACTATCCAGAACATCCGGCAGGGCGCGTTCCGATCGTTCTCAGCCCGGTGCCGCGCGCCGGGGAGCGTCAGGGTATATTCTCCTCCCACCAGAGGAAAGGAGCCGTCCGGCTCGATCTCGTAGACCGCTGCCCCCTCGCTTAGAAAGACAAACTCGAATCCCTCGTGTGCGTGCCAGCCCAGTGGGTCGGCCTCGCGCAGGTCGTTGTATCCAAAATGCTCCAGCAGCGGGATCTCTGCTGCTTTCCCCTCGAACTTGTAGTGCATCGGCCTGCTCATTGTAGGCCAAAGTGCGGGGGATGTGCACTATTCTCGCATGGATGATACTGCAAGACAAACGGTTTCTGGAGGGGGATAATCAGACACAGGACGCGATGCCGCCCGATTGATGCCGATCAGGAGAACTTTGTGACCACCGTGGAAACCGCAACCAAACCCTTTGTCCCCGCGCCCGACGGGGTGGACCCCGCTACGGTCCCCACGAAAACGCTTCCCACCGGCGCCCGGGTTCCCGTGATCGGGCTGGGTACGTTCGGGTCGGATCGCTACTCGGGCGAGGAAGTGGCGGCAGCGGTGATGGATGCCGCCTCGGTCGGCTACCGGCACTTCGACTGTGCCTCTGTGTATGGCAACGAGGCGCTGATCGGGCAGTCCCTGCAGGCGATCCTGCAGGGGGGCGTGCGCCGCGAAGCGCTGTGGGTGACCTCGAAGCTGTGGAACGACAAGCACGATGCAGCCGATGTGATCGCATCGTGCGAGCAGACCTTAAAAGACCTGAGACTGGATTATCTGGACCTCTATCTGGTCCACTGGCCCTTTCCCAACTACCATGCGCCCGGAGTGGATGTGACCGCTCGGGACCACAAGGCGAGGCCGTATCTTCACGAAAACTACCTGAGAACCTGGCGTCAGATGGAAGCGCTGGTGGATCGCGGTTTGGTGCGGCATATCGGAACCTCAAACATGACCATTCCGAAGCTCGAACTGGTGCTGCGCGACGCCAGGATCAAGCCCGCGTGCAACGAGATGGAGCTGCACCCGCACTTCCAGCAGCCGGAGCTTTTCGCCTATGTCACCCGGAATGGGATTCTCCCCATTGGCTACAGTCCCATCGGGTCGCCCTCTCGGCCGGAGCGTGACAAAACCAGGGACGACACCGTGGATACGGAAGACCCGGTCATTGTGGCGATTGCCGAGCGACTGGGGGTTCATCCCGCCGTGGTTTGTATTAAATGGGCGATCCAGCATGGACAGGTCCCCATTCCCTTCTCCGTCAAGCGGTCGCAGTATCTCGCCAGCCTCCAGGCCGCGGTGAGCGCCCCGCTCACCGACGAGGACCTGCAGCAGATCGCTCGCATTGACCGGAACTGCCGCCTGATCAAGGGGCAGGTGTTTTTGTGGGAGGGGAGCAGAGGCTGGGAAGACCTTTGGGATCTCGATGGGCGGATAACGAAATGACCCTGGGGATCGCCGAGGGGCCTTTTCACGCTTCCCTGGAATCGCTGCGCGGGTTCGAGTGCCCGGTGTGGTTCCGCGATGCAAAGTTCGGGATCTGGTCGCACTGGGGACCACAGGCCGTGCCGATGTATGGTGACTGGTACGCCCGGCATCTTTACCGAGAAGGGCAGGACCAGTACTACCACCACTGGCGGGTTTACGGGCACCCCTCGAAGGTAGGCTACAAGGACATCGTGCCGCAGTGGCGAGCCGAAAAGTTTGACCCGGAAGGTCTCATGCGGCTTTTCGTGGATGCGGGTGCGCGCTACTTCTGCGGTCAGGCGATGCACCATGATAATTTTGACAACTTCGACTCCGCGCACAACCGATGGAATTCGGTGAATGTCGGACCGAAAAAGGACATTGTGGCACTCTGGCGGGCAGCGGCGCAGGCGCAGAACCTGCCGTTCGGCCTGAGCGAGCACCTGGGGGCAAGCTTCAACTGGTGGGGAAGCAACAAGGACAGCGATACCAGCGGTCCCTATGCGGGGGTCCCTTATGACGGTAATGACCCGGCGTTCGCGGACCTGTACCACAACAACCAGGGCTATACGCTGGAAAAGGCCTGGTATACCGACAACGAGATCTTTCACCGACACTGGTTTGACCGGATCAAAGACGTGATTGATACGTATCAGCCCGACCTGCTGTACTCGGATGGCGGCGTCCCCTTTGGCGACTTCGGGCTTGGGATCGTCGCGCATCTTTACAACACGAGCGCGGCTCTGCACGGAACAAACCGAGCAGTCTACAACCAGAAGGACACGAACCCGGATATTTACACGATCGGCGTGCTGGACATCGAGCGCGGTCAGCGCGAAGAGATCGCCGAGCATCCCTGGCAAACCGACACCAGTGTCGGCGATTGGTTTTACAACGTTCGGGACCGGTACAAGACGCCCGGTCAGGTTCTGGAAACGCTGGTGGACATCGTGTCCAAGAACGGGAATCTGCTGCTGAACCTTCCGCAGCTTCCGGATGGCTCACTCGATGAGGAATGCACGTATCTGCTTCATCAGCTCGCGGGCTGGATGAGATTGAACGGCGAGGGCCTGTTCGGCAGCCGACCCTGGGAGCGATCCGGCGAGGGCGCTTCGGCGGCGGTCTCGGGCGCCTTTAAAGAAGACGCAGTGGATTGGCATTCCACCGATTTTCGGTTCACTCGCAAGGAAGACACAGTTTACGCCTACCAGATGCGCTGGCCGGAGGACGGACACACCCTCATTCGTGCACTGGCATCGGGGCAGGCGCGGCGGGTCGCCAGCGTAAAGCTCCTTGGTCATGGGCCTGTCGCCTTCACCCAAACGAGCGATGGTCTCTCCATCACGATGCCGGCAGCGCCAACCGGCAGTGTCGGCCCTCATAGCTTCGCTGTAACCCAGGAATAAATAGATGACAATGACGCAAACGACCATGCGCGGGGTGACACTCCCGGGCGACAGCACCGTTGCCTACCGTGAGCAGCCGATCCCGACCCCAGGGCACGGGCAAGTGCTCATTCAGATGAAGGCATCGTCCATCTGCGGGTCGGACATTCGCGCCATCTACCGGGAACATACCGGGGTGGGCGATGAGGCGTACCAGAACGTGATTGCGGGACACGAGCCGTGCGGTGTGATCGCGGAGACCGGGCCAGGCTGCAGGCAGTTCAAGCCGGGGGACCGCGTCGTGCTGTATCACATCTCCGGCTGCGGCTTGTGCGATGACTGCAAGGCGGGCTACATGATCAGCTGTCACGGCGCCCCCGGTCAGCGCGCCGCCTACGGCTGGCAGCGGGATGGCGGTCACGCGCCCTACTTACTTGCCGAGGAGAATACCTGCATCCGGCTGCCAGACAATCTGTCCTATCTCGATGGTGCTCTGGTCGCGTGCGGCTTCGGAACCGCCTGGGAAGCCCTGACCCGTATCAAAGTGGACGGTCGCGACCGGCTTCTGGTCACTGGTCTGGGACCGGTCGGACTCGCGGCGGCGATGCTGGGCAAGGCGCTCGGCGCGAGCGAGGTGATCGGAGTGGATGCCAGCCCGGAGCGGGTGAAGCTTGCGGAGCAGCTTGGGCTGGTGGACCATGGCTTCCTCAGCGACGCCACGACACTGGACCAGATCTTTGGCATCACCCAGGGCAAGGGCTGCGAAACCAGCATAGATTGCTCAGGGGCATCTCCCGCCCGGCTCCTCGCGCTCAAGGCGACGCGGCAGTGGGGCCGCTGTGCCTTTGTGGGGGAGGGGGGCACGATGTCCTTCGATGTTTCGCCCCTTCTGATCCATCAGCAGATCACCTTGTATGGGTCGTGGGTGACCAGCCTGCCGCACATGGCGGAGCTGGTGGAGCGGCTGTCTCGCTGGGAGATCCATCCGGATAGGACCGTCACGCACCGATTCTCGCTGGACCAGGCAGATGAGGCGTACAAGGTCGCGGATGCCGGTCAGTCCGGCAAAGTCGCTATCGTCTTCGACTGATGCCCAGGAGGCGTCTGCCTCACCGACCGGATTCATTCGCGGGTATTTGGCTCGACTGCTGCTCGGTAACCGCCTCCGGGTCCGGCCCCTCCGCCCGAATCGCGCGGGGCGATTTGCCCCGCGCCCGCCGCAGGCATTTGTTGAAAAAGTGCAGATCCGGAATCCCGACCGCGCCCGCGATCACCTTGATCGGGAGTGTCGAATGCCTCAGCAAGTGCTCCGCTCGCTGCAGCCGCCGCTCCCGAATGTAAGCCACCACAGTCGTCCCGACCGTCTCCCCAAAGAGCCTGCCCAGATAGCTGTATGAGACCCCGGCTTCTCGTGCCAGTTCCGCGACACTGATTGTTTCCGCAAGACGCATTTCGATCTGCTGAAGGACTCGCTGAACCGCGGGGTGGGGTGCGGCAGGCAAAAGCGGGTTGTGAGGGGACGGCGGCAGGTCTGTCAAACGGCACAGCGTCGCCCAAAGGTGCGCCTGGATCCGGTAGCGAGGCTGACCCAAATCCTGCACCATTTCTTCCATCTGGGTGTAAGAACCGGCGAACTCCTGCCCCAAATCCTGCATCGCCGGGATCAACGCGATCTCCCCCGGCCTGGGGCTGGGGGACACAGACGCGCAGCGAAAGTGAACAAACAGATGCTGGACCGGGTCGCGATACTCGTACTCGACCGGCAGGTTTGGCGGGATAACGCTCACATAGCCGGGGTGAATCGGAAGCGAATGAGGTCCAAATCGGACCGCCGCGTGGTACGGATACAGATGCAGGCTCCAAAGGTCCGTCATTAGATAGCGCTCGTTTCCGTTCCTGCCATGGAATCCGAGACCCGCCTTGATGACTTCAGGAGGGACACTGAGTGGAATCTGCCACTGGAGACTTCTCCAATCCGTCTTATTCCCGGAGTTTGTGGAACGCTTGCCGTCTGCCAGGAGTTTGTCCATCACGATTTTTTACCACTATTCGCCGTAACTGGGCAATGGGTAGCCAAAGAAAGCGGCGTTAAAATAAGAAGCAAATCAATTCGTGGGGAGGTTCTTAATGACGACAGCGACGACATCGTCTTCGGCTCGCAAGGCGGGAGGCTTGCTTCCGGAGCAAATCACTTTTTACGAGGAAGAGGGCTACCTGGTTCTCCCTCGACTCCTCAGTGATTCCGAAATGGCACCCGTTCGCGAGGCGATGACCCAGAAGGTCTCTCAGATCGCCGATGAACTGCTCGCCGACGGTTTGATTACCGACAAGCGGGAAGATCGGCCCTTCGCTTACCGACTCGCCGAGCTTTTTGCCGGTCTGAGCGACAGGGAGTTTCTGAAATACGGTCGCTCGTGGCGTGACCGGCTGCCCGGCTACTTCGATCTGATGTCCCATCCGAAGATCCTGGATGCGGTCGAATCGTTGATCGGTGGGGAACTGTTCGCGAACCCCGTCTACAACGTTCGCCCCAAGGTGCCGGGAGTCGCGGCGGGGGCCGTTCCCTGGCATCAGGACAAATCCTACTGGCCGGATGCCAACGCCAATCCGGTGATCACGGTCTGGATTCCTCTGGTGGATTCGACACTTGAAAACGGCTGTCTTCAGATCTGGCCGCGCACGCACAAAACCCCGGTCCTTTCCTACCACCAGGAAAAGGTGACCGGCACGGGCTATACCGAGATTGATGAAGAATATCTACGGAAAGCCCGCCGTGAGGCGATCCTGCTGCCAGTCCCCGCGGGCAGCGCCATCCTGTTCAATGATCGGTGCATCCACATGTCCACGCCGAACCACTCGGATCATGTGCGCTGGAGCGTGGACCTGCGATACCAGCCCACGGATCAGGACCCGATGCACCAACATGGCGCGGGATTTCTAGCCCGGAGCGATGCCTTTCCGGAGCGTGTCGCGACACTCGCGGACTGGCTGGCTTCGCGCACGGAGCACGGTCAGGAAGCCTCCTGAGGGAAATCCTGTACGCAACGCTTTTGGGCTGTCCTGGGGAGCAGGCGATGATTCGGTGGCCTGGCACTGATGCCGGTCTGCGGGACCGCGGGCCGGAATGCCCGCATCTAAACCGTAACAGCAGCGAATCTTCGGCTCCGCGCCGCTCAGGACGCCGGGCGGCGTCTCCGCTGCAGGCGATTCCTGCCGCTTGGACAGGATCGCCGTTTGCTCGGGGTGCGCCAGCAGGTCGCACATCAAGCCAGTCGGGATAGCTGCCATTCGCTACTGATCGGTGGAGAAACGGTAAACCGTCGTCTGTCGGTAGGTCTCGCCGGGCTTCAGGATGGTGGACGGGAAATCTGGCTGATTCGGTGAATCCGGGAAGTGTTGCGTCTCCAGGCAAAACCCATACCGCTTCTGGTAAACCTTCTTCCCCTTGCCCACCGCGGTTCCATCGAGAAAGTTGCCGGTGTAAAACTGGACGCCGGGTTCGGTCGTCAGGACCTCCATCACGCGACCGGTCTTCGGGGCGACCACGCGCGCGAACGGCTGGAGGATCCCGCCGCTGTCGCCTGGTCCCGCGCTGTTCAGCACGAAGTTGTGGTCGTAGCCGCCTCCAAAGCCGATCTGCTCGTCCGTGTTGTTGATGCGCGCGCCGATTGCGGTCGGAGTTCGGAAGTCAAAGGGGGTTCCCGCGACGCTTTTCCGCTCGCCGGTAGGGATCAGAGTACTGTTGACGGGCGTGAATCGGTCGGCATTCAGCTGAACAACATGATCCAGAATGTCGCTGCTTCCCGCGCCGTTCAGGTTGAAGTACGCGTGATTCGTCAGGTTAATAACGGTGGTTTTGTCCGTGGTTGCCGTGTAGTCAATCTTCAGCGCGTTGTCGGAGGTGAGTGTGTAGACCACCTTCACGTTCAGATTTCCGGGGTAGCCCTCCTCACCATCCTTGCTCAGATAGGACAGTTCCAGCCCGACCCCGCCGTCGGGAGTGACTGCCGCCGGGTTTGCGGACCAGACAACCTTATCGAATCCTTTTTTGCCACCGTGAAGGCTATTGGGACCGTTGTTCACCGCCAGCGTGTAAGCCGCCCCGTCCAGGGTGAATTTGCCGCTAGCGATCCGATTGCCGTAGCGCCCGATCAGCGCTCCAAAGTACGGGTTGCTCTCCTTGAGGTAGCCCGCGATACTGTCGAAGCCCAGCGTGATATCGTCCATCTTGCCCTTGCGGTCTGGTACCTTCAACGAAACAACGGTGCCGCCGTAGTTCATGATGGCAACCTGGGCGCCGCTCGCGTTGGTCAGTGTGTACAGGGTCACCGCAGTGCCATCCGGGAGCTTGCCGAAGGCTTTCTGCTTCACCGTCGGGGACGGAGCCGCAGACCCCGCCGCCGCCGCTGCCGTCCCGACCACTGCGGCCAGCAACACCAAACCCCCCAGCGACATCCATCGTGTTTTCATCATCAAGTTTGCTTCCATTTGCTTGCACCCGTTGCTGCACCCGTTACTTGGAATAGTGAAAAGCATTTCGCCCTCGCTTGTCAAGTCATGTGGGGCGGAACTGCCGTGTCTTGACAGCACCGCGCCGCCGCGCGTACAATGCGAGCAAGGTTCTCCTACCAAACCCATGGCCTCCACTCCCTCATTCCCCTCCCTGCCAACCGCTTTGAGAAGCCTGCGCGGTGGCCTGATCGTTTCATGCCAGGCCCTGCCGGACGAACCCCTCTTCGGATCGGAGATCATGGCCCGGCTGGCGGTTGCCGCGAAGGCGGGCGGCGCAGTGGGGATTCGTGCCAATACACCGCCGGACATCCGCGCGATCCGCGCCGCGGTCCCGGACCTGCCGCTGATCGGACTGTTCAAGGTGGTCGTGCCGGGCTTCGAAGACGTCTACATTACGCCCCGTCTCGAAGAGGCTCTTCTGACTGCGGAAGCAGGCGCGGATATTATCGCGGTTGACGCGACGCTGCGACCCCACCCCGAAGGGACGACCGCGGATCTGATCCGCGCGGTCAAGCAAGCTACGGGCAGACTGGTCATGGCGGACATTGACACGGAGGCCGCCGCGCTCGCCGCCATCGAGGCCGGGGCGGATGTCCTCTCCACCACGCTCTCTGGCTACACGCCGGAGTCTCCGTCGCGGCCTGGGCCGGACCTCGAACTGGTCCGGCGGCTCACCACGCTCCGCCTGCCGATTCCCGTGATCGCAGAAGGACGCATCGCCACTACGGAGGAGGCACGCGCCGCGCGGGATGCGGGGGCGTTCGCGGTCGTTGTCGGGGGCGCGATCACCCGACCGCAGCAGATCACGCACCGCTTCGCCGAGGCATTGCGATCGTGAGCGAGGCGGTGAGCGAGGCGTCGTCGGCTTTCCCTTCCGAGCGAACGATCCTGCTGGGCATTGACATCGGCGGTACCAAAATCGCGGGTGGCCTGGTGGACGCCGAGACGGGCGAGGCACTGCACTCCGGGCGAGTTCCGACCGATGCCCAAGAAGGCAGCGAGTCGGTGCTGGAGCGCGCCATCGAGATGGCGCGCATCCTGATCGGCGAAGGTCTGGTTAAAAAGATCCCGCTTCCTGTCGCCATCGGGATCGGTGCGGGAGGGCAGATTGATCCCACTAGCGGTGTGGTGTTGTCTGCGACCGAGATCCTTCCTGGCTGGGCTGGGACCCCTCTCCAGATGGTCTTCGAGGAGGCATTTGGTCTGCCTGTAGCTGTGGACAACGATGTGAACGCCCTGGGCGCGGGCGAAAGCCGCTTCGGCGCGGGCAGGGGATTTCAGAATGTCGTTTTCCTTGCGCTGGGTACCGGGGTAGGCGGCGCGATCCTCGCAAACGGGCAGTTGTACCACGGGGCGCGGGGTGCGGGTGGCGAACTGGGCCACCTTATTTTGCACCCGGATGGTCCCGCTGTCGGCAGCGATGGTGAGCGGGGAACACTGGAATACTACACCAACGGCGCGGCCCTCGTGCGCTACTACCAGGAGGCGGGCGGCGACCCCACGCTGGACGGACCGGCTATTGGCGCGGAGGCACGGCAAGCCCCAGATAGTGCCGCCGCGGGCGCCGTCCGCCGGATCGGCGAATCGCTGGGCCTTGGGATCGTCAGCCTCGCCAACCTGTTGGACCCAGACCGATTCGTGATCGGAGGGGGGATGGCGGATCTGGGGGATCTGCTCCTGGACCCGGCCCGTGCCGTTCTCGCCGCACGCGCCCTGCCCATCGTTCGTCACATCCCCATTGTTCGTGCTGCTCTGGGCGCGGATGCCTCCGTTGTCGGCGCGGCAAGCCTTGCCCTGTCTTTGATCTAGCTGAGAACCGAAGAGGAGAGCGCACCATGAACGCGGAGCACCTGGAAAAGGGCGGTGAATTGACCCACAAGCTATGGGCGTGCCTTGCGGCGGCGCAATGCTGCGCGTTCCTGCTTAACCCCACGCAATTCCAAAACGCATCCCTAGCGACTCTTTCCGTCGTGATCCTCGGGATCGCACTGCTCTGCACGGGGGGTGCGGCTTTGGTATATTATATCTTCGCCTGCGAATACTACGCCCGGGCGAGGGGCGTCAAAAATGTGGCAAACATGGCAATGCTCGCCTGCATTATCTTTCTGGTCTCGCTGATTCTGCTCACCGTGGCGTTCGGGGCGTGCTGGACAGCCTGTCAGGGTGGCTGGAATCCGGCGTTCACCACCGCACTGCAGCTGATCCCCTTGCTCAGTTTTGTCCTCGGCATACTGCCCATCCGAATACTGACGGACCGGTGCACGGAACCGGCTTCTTGACCGCCGAGTGGCTGAAGAAATGGGTATGCTCACCCTGACATCGAATGGTGTATCGCGGAAACCGCTGCCGGACCGCCATACCGCTTAACAGATTAACAGATTGACAGATCAATAGAATCTTCGGGAAATCACCTTGTCTGATACTGACCTGACCATCGCGCTGGCGCCGCTGGATGAGCGGCCCGTCAACACTCGTTACCCACAAAGTCTTGGGGCGATCGCTGGAGTAAACGTTCTGCTCCCTCCCACAGAGATACAGGGGCGGCAGAGGATCGCTGCCGACACGGAGGCGGTCGGTCGCTGGCTTCGCGAAACAAGCGCCGATGCCGTGATCGCCTCGACCGACTACCTGGCCTATGGCAACCTGATCAACGCGCGGATCTCCAGCGGGAGTGCCTCGGATGCGTTGCGCCGACTTTCCCTGTTAGAGGAGATCGGACGCAACAAGCCCGTTTACGCCTTTAGCTTGATCACCCGTGTCTCCAACGCGGACGACTCCGTGGAGGAGCCGCTTTACTGGTCCACGTACGGAACGCGTTTTTACCGATACTCACAGCTGCTCCATAAACGCGACGCGGGCGCGGCCACTCCCGACGAACTCGGCAATCTTCTGGCGCTTGAAGCGGAGCTTCCCCCAGATCTGATCGCGGACTGGCTGCAGCGTCGGCTCCG
>JACMJB010000255.1 GCA_014380815.1 Armatimonadota bacterium | reverse complement strand
CTGAATCTGGTCTTTCGCCTGACCAAACAACTCACCCGCTTTTAGCTTGGTTTGCTCGACAGCCTCGTGAGCCTGTTCTTTGGCTTTAGAAACGGTCGCTATTACCTGCTCTTTGGTATCTTGCGCCATTTCTCCCAGATTATTCTTCGCCTGATCTGCCAGGTCCGTCAGTTTGGGAGTGTCTGTCATCGTTGTTTCCATATTCGTTTCTCCTTATGGTTTCAGCACCACTTTGATGCAGTTATCCGTCTTCTCTTTGAACATCTTGTAGCCCTGTGGGGCATCGGTCAGAGGAAGACGATGCGTAATCAGGAAGGAAGGGTCAATCCGTCCCTCCTGAATATGCTCCATCAGTTTCGGCAGATACCGATGGACATGGGTTTGACCCATTTTGAAGGTCAGGCCTTTGGCAAAGGCTGCCCCGAATGGGATTTTGTCCAGAAAGCCGCCGTAGACACCGGGGAACGAAACCGTGCCGCCCTTGCCACAGGCCATGATCGCCTCGCGCAGCACGTGGGGCCGATCCGAACCAAGCCGCGCTAGCTGCTTGGCCTTATCGTAGACATTGTCAACACTGAGGCCATGCGCCTCCATCCCCACCGAGTCAATGCAGCTATTGGGACCCTCGCCGCCCGTGGCCTCTTTAAGATATTCGAGCGTGTTGCCCTTGGTGTAATCCCAGATCTCGGCCCCGGCCTCCTGAGCCAGCTTCAGCCGCTCCGGCACCCAATCAATCGCGATCACGCGCTCCGCACCCAGCAGAAACGCCGACTTGATAGCAAACAGGCCGACCGGGCCGCATCCCCAGATCGCGACTGTGTCACCCGCCTGAATATTGCAGTTCTCCGCCGCCTGATAGCCGGTTGGGAAGATGTCGGTGAGAAACAGCACCTGCTCATCGGTCAGCCCCTCGGGCACCTTATACGGCCCGACATCGCCATAGGGGACACGGGCATATTCAGCCTGCCCGCCCGCGTATCCGCCGTACATATGGGAGTAACCGAACAGCGCGGAAGGTGTCCCTCCATAGAGCTTCTCCGGCAACTGGGCGTTCGGGTTGGAGTTGTCGCACAGGCTCCACTCGTCCTTCTTGCAGTGCAGGCAGTTCCCGCAGGCGATATTGAAGGGGATCACCACACGGTCGCCGATCGCCAGATTGCCGACCGCCTTTCCTGTCTCGACGACCTCCCCCATGAACTCATGGCCCATGATGTCGCCGTCTTCCATGGTGGGGATGAACCCGTTGTAAAGGTGAAGGTCGGACCCGCAGATCGCCGTCGAGGTGATCTTGATAACAATGTCCCGGTCGTTGATGATCTTTGGATCGGGCACGTTGTCCACGGAAACTTGATTCTTGCCGTGCCAGCAGAGTGCTTTCATAGGTTTATACGGTTCTTTCTGATAAGGATGATGGCTACATGGTGGTCTTGAGCAACGGCTTACGGTGCGTGAAGCCCTCTTTGTTGCCCTGGGGCTGACCCTCGACCGTCGGGATCTCCCCCGCTTCCATCAGGCTTTTGAAGCGGCGCAGGTCGTCGCTTACCTGCTGGTTCGGCTCCTCGCCAAACAGCTTCGCGACCGCCATTCCCAGAATGCCCGCGGGCGGCAGATACTCCAGGTTCACCTTGAGGACCGTTCCTCGACCCCCGGTCGCCGGCTTGAAGCTCACCGATCCCGTGTTCGGAATATCGGCGTTCTCAGTTGACCTCCAGGCGATCAGCCTGTCGGGGATCTCGTTGATGATCTCGGCATCCCAGGCCACTGTCTTGCCGAACGGTGCCTTGGCAACCCAGTGCGAATGGGTATCGTCCTGGATTGTCACCGACTCCAGATGATCCATGAAGCGCGGTAGATTCTCGAAGTTACGCCAGTACGCGAACAGCTCGCTCGCCGGCCTCTGGATCACAAACGACTTCTCCACTTTGATTCCCTGACCGTGTGGGATCACCGCGGTGGGACTATCGGTAGTGGGGCTTCCGGTGGTGGCGTGCGTGGTGCCGGTGTGAAGCGCGGCATAGCCTGGGCAATGACCGGAGGCCGCGCGGTACATCAGGTAGCCACCCGCAAGCGCCAGTGCCGCGCCGCTGACATCACGCCGCTTGGTGACCGCGAACGTGGTCAGGGCGGCCCCTGCCAGTCCACTCACGATCCGCTCCGGCAATGCGACATTGGGGTATCCATGCGCCCCGTGAAGCGGGGCACTGGGCGGAAGATCTGCGCGCCGAATGTCCTCCGGCTCGATGCGGCGTGGGTCTGTGGCATCCGAATCATTGGCGAGATTGTAGGGGTTTGCGGTGTAGGTCATAGCTTGGCGTCCTTGTGAGAAGATTCTCTGGTGTCCTCTCTTACCCGTCTTTGTCGCCAAGCATGCGTCTCGCATCGTCAGGAGAAACCCGCGCAGCACTCTCAGGGTGCCGGTCACCGATCGCAAGCTCCGGCTCGTCGTCCGCGCCCTGCCCGGTGTCCATCCCGCTTTCGAGTGGCGCCGACACCGGCACCGAGTTGGGGGGCAGAATCGGTTCGGGAGTCGGCTCTGAAAGGGGGATAGACACCGGGGATTCCCTCGCCGCCTTCGTTCGCGACTCGTCCTCGTTCTGCTCCAGCCCTTGACCAGGGGCTGCTTCACCGTTCATGGACATCCTTGTTCCTCGTTTCTCTGCGCCCCGTTCTTCTGGCCCACGGCCCAGCAGCGTCTCTTAACCAAGAGTTCCCCGGCGAAAATGGGAGCAAACCGTGGGAACGAGAAACCGGTCTCGCAGCGTGACGCGCGGCACCCGTGCGAGGGCGTTTACCCCAGTGGCTAGTGCCAGCGGCGAGTTCGGTGGGCAGCGCCTGGTGGGGCAGGGGCAGTCTCACCAGCGTGACCGGGGATCAGGATCTGCTCAGGATCTGCTAGGGTCCACTCTCTGTCAGATCCTTCACCATCTGCGCTGCGTCCGCCCTGGAAAGCCGCTCGCCCGGTGCAGGGGCGAAGAAGAGGTAGAACGCCTGCATCGGGGCAAGCGCTTCGGCTGCCGCAGCCAGCCCGGCAAGACCCGCCTCGCCCGGCCCGCGCCCCTCGCCCGGGCTGATCCTTCCTGCCGCTGAGTCCGCGGCAGCAGCGACAACCCCGATCACGCACCACGGGGCATCACCCGCGGAAGCTGAACGATCTGCTCCCCCCGCCGGTTTCCGGTCCATCCGCTCGGTCTGCCGCTGTGCCAGGCGTTCTGCCTGGCGCCCCATGTTGTTATCGCGCGCTTTAGAGGAGTGCAAAACCGCGCACCTGCCGTCGCCTGCTGAGCGATCTCGAAGGGCAAGCCAGGCGTTCAGCGTGCGAATCGCGGCGCGGCGCGTTTCCGGTGCGCGAAAATCGGCCCGCCGCACCACCGCCTCTAACTCCTGCAGCGCCTTCCCGGTGACGGGGAAGGTCAACAACACGCTGACGAGAGAGTGCGGCTCAAGCTCGACCTGCGGCCCGCTTACCCCACGCATCCGCCAGACGGAGTACGAAAGCAGTGCGGCAGGGAGTCCCACGGTCACCACGATCCCGACCAGTAGCTGCCAATCCACCATCAGTCTCAAAAACGTTTACCCGAGTCACGGCACGCATAATTAAAAGCAGTTATGGGAACAATGGATCGGTCATTCTCGTTAAAAGACATTGTAGAAAGGCTCATCCCGCAATCGCGGATGGGTTAAGGATCCCCTAAAATGAAGTTTCAATCTGTTTCCGCCGCTCTCGTCGCCGCCGTCGTGTCGTTCAGTGTTGGTTCCGCTGCGCAGGCGCAGACCGGGACTATGGGCAAGATGGCCCCCGCAGCAGGGACCAAGGATATTGTCGCTATCGCGATGAGCGATCCTCAGTTCTCGACGCTGGTCAAGGCGGTCAAGGCTGCGGGTCTGGTCAAGACGCTGCAGGGTCCGGGTCCCTTCACCGTGTTCGCGCCGACCAACGCCGCGTTCGCTAAGATTCCCGCCGCCAAGCTGAATGCCCTGCTGGCGAACAAGGCTGCACTGACCCGGGTGTTGACCTACCATGTGCTGCCCGCCAAGATCCCCGCCTCGGTGGTTGTCGGCATGAGTGGCCCGGCGAACCAGAAGACGGTTGCGGGCGCCACGGTCAAGGTTTCCCCGAAGCCCCCGATGGTGAACAACGCCAAGATCATCAAGACCGACATCATGGCCTCCAATGGTATCATCCACGTCATTGATACCGTTTTGATGCCCCCGGCCGCCAGCAGCAAGATGACGGGCAACAAGATGGGCGGCATGTAATCGCGTTCCTGTCCTGATCCGTCAGGAGGTGGCCCTGCTATTCGCTATGGCAACGCAGTGAACGGCAGGGCCATCGTGTTTTAAGCTGCATCATCCTGCGCCGACGAGGACGCTACTTTCGCCAGAGCCAGCGCAGGGTCTCCGGCATCAGGTAGCGCCCATAGCGCCCCCCATGGAAGCCGTTGCCGTAAACGAACTTATAATCGTACCCGGCCCAGGCCAATGACTTCGCCATGCTCTGGTTTGCCAGCGGCCAGTCGCCAAATGGGTTATCCAGATCGTTCGCGCCATCACTCAGGAAGATGCGGAGGGGCTTGGGTGGGGTCTTCCGGTCGCCCCCGACACTCTTTCGGATCAGGGGTGGATAGTTGTGCCCGCCCCCGATGCCGGTTTCGCCGCCTTGCAGGTTCACAAAACTTCCCACGGCTGTCGCGACCTTTCGGAATGCTTCGGGTCGCTCCCAGGCGACGGTGAAGGCACAGATGTCGCCGCTGCTCTCCCCGTAGATAACGCGCTCATCGGGGTTCTGCGTCAGCGTCGCGGTTTTGCCGACCTCCGGCAAGATCTCCTCAAGCAGAAACCGCGCGTACTTATCCGAAAGCGTGTCGTACTCCACCGACCGATTGGAGCGCCCGTTGTCAAATTTGCCAGGGTTGATAAAAATGCCGACCGTGGGCGGAATCTCACCCTTTGCGATCATGTTGTCAAAGATGACGGGCATCCAGTTTTTGGCGCCGCCCCCATCCTGAAAGACCATCACCGCAAATGGCTTGCCAGAGGCTGCGCCCGCTCCTGAATTGGGGATATAGACCCACCAATCCCGGCTAGTGCCCTCGAAGATCTTGCTGCGCCAAACGGGCATCTGGGTCAGAGTCCCCTGCGCGACACCTGGCTGCACCTTCTCTTCCGGGTTGACAGGATAATCTTCATACCGCCCGGTTGCTCGCGTCTCGCTCCCGACTTCATAACGCCAGTTCCCGGCAAGGCCCTTAGGCACGAACACAGTGGCAGCATAAACGTCGGTCCTGCCGACCCGCTGGAGCCGCACGACTGGCAGGGCAGGGTCGCCCGTGACCACCTGCGGAACCTCGTCCTTCTTCAGACCCGTGGCTTCAATGGCCCAGGCGATGGTCAGTCCTTCCGGGGCGTTCGCGGTTTTTGGCTTCGCACCGGTCTTCAGAGCGTCCGCGCCGAAGGCGGCCCGAATCTGGACAGCAAGGGCATCGTTATTGGCGCGGCGGCTCGCCAGGGAATCGCGAAGCTGAAGCGGGGTCAACGGGATCGCCGCGACCGAGGCGGCAGCCTCCTGTGCCGCCCGCGCGGGCGGCGCAGCGACGGCGGTGGCGACAGCCACCAGACCCGCCGCGAACCGCAAAGAAACGAGACTGCGCATGGGAATGAAACTCCTTTGTTTGGCACGATTTCCACGCCACGCCGCGAAACTCCTTCCCAGGCGCCTCCTCCTGATCCGGTGATGCTCTGCCCTTCAAGGACGCACCAACGCCACGGTTACCCCGCTCCGATCTTTCGCATCAGGTAGAGAGGGATCACGATCACCGCCGCGACCGCAATGGCTCCGCGAACCCCCAGCGGCATCCAGGAAGCGATGAGCAGCGCCACCGCAGTCACCGCGAGCCGACCTGCCGCTACCGCGACTTCAGCGAGAAGGGACTGCCGGATACTATCGCGAAACAGCGTGTCGAATAAGCCATCCATGGGCAGTGGGCCTCCGCAAATGCGGCAGTCGCGGACGAATCTAAATGTCCGCGCCGACGTTCTCGAGGACAGGAGGCGGGGGCGGGACACGGGGAGCATCGGTCTCGGCGTGCCAGTCCGTGTCATGCTCCGCGCGGGCGACTGTCTCGATCTCGTGGGAAAGCTGGGCGAGCAGGCGGCTACGCAAGGCGGCCAGGGCGGCATCGGTGCGCGGGTCGCGGGGGCGCGGGGCATCAATCCAGTAGTCCCCGACGACGCGGCCCGGACGCGCGGAAAGCAGCACGATTCGGTCGGACAGGAACAGGGCTTCATCCAGGCTGTGCGTAACGAACAGCACGGTCTTGCGGGTCCGCTCCCAGATGGTCAGTAGCTCGGCCTGCAGCAATGAGCGGGTCTGGGCATCGAGCGCGCCGAACGGCTCGTCCATGAGCAGAATGTCTGGATCCAGGACCAGGGCGCGGGCAAGGGCGGCCCGCTGGCGCATCCCGCCGGAAAGCTGGTGTGGGTACGAGTCGGCGAAGCGGGAAAGATGGACCAGCCGCAGGGCATCGGCGGCGCGAGCGAGCCGTTCAGACTTGCTGAGGCGGCGGTCGCCGCGCATCTCCAGACCAAAGGCGACATTGCCGATCAGGGTCCGCCAGGGGAACAGCGCGGCCTCCTGAAAAACCATCCCGGCCTGGCCTGTGACGGTCACGCTGCCCTGGGATGCGGTCTCCAGCCCCGCGACCACAGACAGCAGCGTGGACTTTCCGCACCCCGACGGCCCCAGAAGCGAAACGAACTCCCCCGACGGAATGGCAAGACTAATGTCGCGGGCCGCCTCGACCGGGCCGAACGAGACGCCGACGCCGTGAAGTGCGATCGCCACAGGGCGGTCCGTCCTTCTTGTCGTCACCGCTACGCGCCCTCGACCCCCCAGCGCCGGGCGACTGCCCGCTCGACGGGGAAGAACAACAGTCGGTCCACCAGAAGACCTAATGCGAGAATGACGAAAATCATGCCCAGCACCATGGACATGTCGTTGAGGTCGCGCCCATTACTCAGCAGATGCCCGATCCCGATCTTGAGCGACTGCGATAACAGTTCCGCTGCCATCAGCGAACGCCACGCGAACGCCCATCCCTGACGCATCCCGGAAAGAAAGGCGGGCAGGATCGCGGGCAGCAGAACGTGCTGCCAGAGCCTGAGACCACTACCTGCGCCCAGCATTCGCGCCGCCCGCAGGGTCAGCGGCGGGATCTGCCGCACCCCGGCCCGAACGGCGAGCGTGATGGCGAACAGCGACCCCATGACGATCACGAACAGCACGGCCTTTTCGCTCAAGTTGAACCAGATAAGCGCAAGTGGAAACCAGCAGATGGACGGCAATGACTGCAGACCGACCACCGCTGAGCCGAGCGTCTCGTCCAGCAGGCGCGACCGGGCCAGGGCCAGCCCAAGAACTGTTCCACCCACCAGCGCGACCCCATAACCGACCGAGACGCGCGCCGCCGAGGTCAGAACGGCGGGAATCAGGGTCCCGTCCGCGAGCGACTCCCGCAGAAATATGCCGACATCAACCGGCGAGGGCAGCAGGTACGGAGGCCAGATCTGCCGCGCGGCGACGATCCACCAGGCGGCGAATAAAGAGGCGTAGAACAAGGCAAGGCGCGCAGGACGCAGCCATGCTCTGCTCGGATTGGCCCCCTGCGATGACCGACTTCCCTTCGCCTGGCCCCTGTCTTTCACGATCCGGAGAGAGGAAGGGGAGGCGCCGCGGCGAACTTGGGAAGCGGGGTGAGGGTCCGTCTCAGCGGGGGCCGGGAGGGTCCGTGACATTACGCCGGGCAGACTTTGGAAGCCGGGGCGCCGGTGGTGTCCCCGGCGGTTTTGGTTTCAGGAGCCTCACGCTCGATCGGCGCACCGATGATCGAACCCCACTCGGTCCAGGAGCCATCGTAGTTACGGACATTCTCGTAGCCGAGAAGATACTTCAGGGCAAACCAGGTGTGGCTTGACCGCTCCCCGATACGGCAGTACGCAATGGTTTCCCGGGAACCGTCCACGCCCTTGCCGCCATACAGTGCGTGCAGCTGGTCGGCAGGCTTGAAGGTACCGTCCTCGTTCGCCGCCTGAATCCAGGGGATACTTTTCGCGCCGGGAATATGCCCGCCGCGCTGGGCCGTTTCGGTCATGCCTGCCGGAGCGATCACCTCGCCGCTGTATTCCGCAGGGGAGCGGACATCCACCAGTGTGTACTGATGGTCGCGAAGCCCAGCGAGGATCTGGTCGCGGTAGGCGCGCAGGTGATCGTTCACGGTCGTGACCTGGTACTTGGTCGTGGCGAACTGGGGAACGTCGGTGATTAGGGGGCGGCCTTCCATCTCCCACTTCTTGCGCCCGCCGTTCAGGAGGCGAACATCAGCGTGCCCATAGATCTGGAAAAGCCAGAAAGCGTACGCGGCGAACCAGTTGTTGTTATCGCCGTACAGAACCACGGTGGTGTCGGCGGCCACCCCTGCCTCGGAAAGCAGCGACTCCCACTGCTCTTGAGTGGGAATATCGCGCCGAACGGCATCCCCGAGCTGGGTCTCCCAATTAAAGCCGAGGGCGTTCTGAAGATGCCCCTTGGCATAGGAGGCGGTGTCTACGTCCACCTCGATCAAGCGGACGCTGGGGTCCTGCTGATGGGCGACCACCCACTCGCTGTCTACCAGCACCTCCGGATGCGCATATTCTGTTGCCATATTTATCCCTTCGCACTCCTGCGACACCGATATCCGCGGGGGAACGCGGCGGCTCGATTTCTCCCTAGTTATACAGCATCTGCGACTGGTTTTGTCAACATTATTTTGCTGCTTGGAAGAGGGTCCGTTCTCCTCCCCGGCCCCCGCGGGGGAGGGATGATTCCAATCAGTACTTAGGAACAGAAGGGTCCACCTGGTCGGACCAGGCGAGGATGCCGCCCTTCAAGTTCACCAGATTCTTGAAGCCCTTGGCCTTCAGGGTCTCGAGCGCCTGAGCGGAGCGGACACCGCCCTTGCACTGCAGCACGATCTCGTCGTCGGGGTTCAGTTCCCCGGCTCGGTCCGCGATCTGCCCCAGCGGGATCAGCTTCGACCCGGTGATACGCCCGATCTCGTACTCGTAGGGTTCCCGAACATCCACCAGCGTGAATGTGTCGCCCCGATCGAATTTCGCTTTTAGCTCCGTGACAGTAATCTCGCGCATCGGTGCCTCCTCTTTCTTGGCATCTGCCTCGCCGACAGATTCCTGACCCAGGCCAATACCGCAGAACTGCTCGTAATCTATCAGTTCGTGAATCGTGGGGTTGTCGCCACAGATCGGACAGGCGGGATCCTTGCGCAGCTTGAGTTCCCGGAAGCGCATCGCCAGCGCGTCGAAGAGCAGCAGCCGTCCGATCAGCGGTTCGCCGACCCCCAGGATCAGCTTGATCGCCTCGTTGGCCTGGATGCAGCCGACGATGCCCGGCAGAACGCCCAGGACACCACCCTCGGCGCACGAAGGCACCAGACCGGGGGGGGGCGGCTCGGGATACAAACAGCGGTAGCACGGCCCCTGATCGGCCCAGAAGACAGTCGCCTGTCCCTCGAAGCGGAAAATGGAGCCGTACACATTGGGCTTGCCGAGCAAAACGCAGGCATCGTTCACGAGGTAGCGGGTCGGAAAGTTATCCGTGCCGTCAATGATCACATCGTAGTTTTGGAATAGTGCGAGCGCGTTCTGGCTCAACAGCAGGGTCTCGTGCGTCTCGACCGTGGTGTGCGGGTTAACATCCAGCAGCCTGCTTTTCGCCGACTCGATCTTGGGACGGCCCACATCTTTAGTGCCGTGAATGATCTGGCGCTGCAGATTGGACACATCTACCGTATCGAAGTCTACGAGTCCGATCCGGCCCACGCCCGCCGCCGCGAGATACAGGGCGAGCGGCGATCCCAACCCGCCGGTCCCGATACACAGAACCGAGGCAGCCTTGAGTCGCTTCTGACCCTCTAGGCCCACTTCGGGCAAGATCAAGTGCCGCGAATAGCGCAGGTACTCGTCCTGGCCCAGTTCCACGGATGCCGGATTCGTCGCTAGTGGTGCGGCGACCGGGCCGCTTTTCGTTGTTATCACTGTTGTTCGTCTCTCATGGCATGGGGGAGGGGGTGATCCGCTCCTCGTCAAACTCGGAGTAATCATCGCGCAGCACCCAGCTTGTCATCTCCGCCGCGCTGCCGTCTTGTACCTGCAGAATGATATACGAATACCCGGGAAACGTTCCCTGCGCCATCGCCAGGTCGTGCGCTGAGGGGCGGGCAGGATGATCCGGATGCGTATGGTAAAAACCCAGAATGTCCTGCCGCATCGCCCGTGCCCGCTGGTCGGCCTTCTGCAACTCGCCCGGTGGAATGAAAAACCGGCGGCCTTTTGCCTCGCCGAGAAAGGTATCGGCGGCGGCCCCAGCTAGGGCATCCCCGGCCTGCTCCCAGGCATTTTCAATGGCCCACGCTTCCGTGACCGTTTTCTGGTCGCCGGTCGCGGCGCCAACCAGAAATCCGCAGACCTCATCGGGAAATCCGGCCTCACCATGGGCGACAATGACGGCGCGCGCCGCTTCAGGCAGTGTGATAGTCTGTGGCATTTGGAGATTTCGAGAACCTGGGTCTGCTTCAGTCTTCGTCCCAGAAGCGGTCGGACAGGTATTTGTCCGCGCCATCGCATAGGATCGTCACTACCACCCCCTCCGAGAGGGTGCGGGCCACCTTCAGCGACGTCGCCACCGCCGCCCCCGCGGAGATGCCAACGAACAGCCCTTCCTCGCGGGCCAGCCGCTTGACCATCGTGTACGCCTCCTCCGTGCTGGCCCAGAGCTGCTGGTCGGGCAGGTGCTCATCCCAGATACCGGGAACCAGAGCGGTCGCCAGGTGCTTCATTCCTTCCAGGCCGTGCAGGGGGAACTCCGGCTGGAACGAAAGGCATTGGACCAGGGGGTTTAGCTCTTTCAGGCGGCGCGTCGTCCCGACAAAAGTCCCCGTGGTGCCAAGGCCCGCCACGAAATGGGTGATCTGCCCACCGGTCTGCTCCCAGATCTCGCCCGCGGTCCCATGATAATGCGCGCGCCAGTTGGCATCGTTGTTGTACTGGTCGGGATAGAAGTAGCGGCCCGGCTCCCGCGCGACAATCTCCTTGACCAGCCGCTGCGCGCCGTCCGTACCTTCCTGCGCGGAGGTCAGCGTCACCTCCGCGCCAAAGGCCTTCAGCATCTTTTTGCGTTCCGGGGAAGCGTTTTCGGGCAGGCAGATCCGCACCTGGTAGCCCAGCGCGGCCCCGATCCAGGCGTAGGCAATCCCCGTGTTGCCCGACGAGGCGTCAATGATGGTCTTGCCCGGTGAGAGCAGGCCGCGCCGTTCGCCGTCTCGGACCATCGAGAGCGCGGCCCGGTCTTTGACCGACCCACCCGGGTTGAAAAACTCCGCCTTGCCGTACACCCTCACCCCAGACGGCAGATCGGCGGCAAGGTTCTTGAGACGGATCAGGGGCGTGTTGCCGACCAACTCCTCAATGTCCCGGGAACCCGGCGCGACCCCTGCTTCGGCTTGGGGAGTAAGCGGATAGGGATTGGATCTGGATAAAATAGTCGTCATTGTCTTTATTTCGGATTGGCAAACAAGGTTTTCCTCCTCAGGATACCGTACGCCATCCGATTAGCAAACGCCCAACGGTCAAGCGAAGTTCCGGCCCCTCAAATTTCTGAAAATATTTTCTCAAGCAAGGAAGGATTTAGCCCCGAGAGGTAGAAACAATCCTGTTCTACTTTTTTTCTGTACGGGGAACTTCGAGGAAGGCAGTGCCGTAATTTAACCAGCGCATGTCCTCCTTTTCATTGTCCGTCGGGGGCGCGATGCCGCAAGGCAGATTGTCCCCAGGATGATGGAGCCTGGGCCTCCTTTCATAGAGGCCCAGGCTATTTTTTGCCGGGACTTGCTCTGCTCCACGGAAGCCGGTTATGCTTCGAGGAAGCAGGGAGCCGCTTTGACAAGGATTCCCCCTCCTCCCCGGTGAACTTCCTTCCGGGAGGGCCCGCGGTGAGCTTCAACGTCCAGGATTTTGTGCGCGAGGCCGACGACCAGCTTCGGCGTTACGCGGATCATGCAGCCCGGTTCCGTGACCTTGCCGGAGACACCGACCGGCAGCGCAACGAACTCACGGCGCGGCTGGCGGTGGCCCGTACCCAGATCGCCGATGCCGTCCTGCCCGACCTGAGCGAACCCAGCTTCGCGGGCCTGGCCCAGAAAATCGGAATACCGGAGCTGATGGGGATTTTGCGCCGAAGCCGGGAACACGAGACCCGTCTGGACACCCGGATCGCCGCCATTGAGGCGACTGATACCTATCGGGACCGAGAAACGATCCGGGGGCGCGCGGAGCATCAGCTTGAGGAGGTGCGTCCCCTGCTCGAACACGCACTGAGCGACCTGCGCGCCCTGGATTCCCTGCCGCGAATGCGCGAACTGGTCGCGCGGAATTATGGGACCCCCAGCTACCCGCACCGGGGCGTTTTGCGCTACTTCAAACGCGAGTTTCTGGATGACTGGAAGCGCGCGGATGAAGCCTGCGCCGCTCTCAAGGTCGCCGCTTTCCCCGAAGTCGCCGCCCGCTACCGGGACCGACAGGAGCAGGCGGAGGTGCTGGGGCGCACGGTCCGCGACCTGGACCAGCAGCTCCAGATCATCGCGGACCAGGAGGGAGAGCGCGCGCACCTGCTGGCGACCAAGGCCGCGCTGCCCGATGTCCTGCGTCTGGAGACCGGCAAACGGGTCGCCTCGCTCCTCCAGAGCAGTCCGAAACTGATCCAATCGCTCGATTTCCCCGAAACGCTCCAGGGTCGGCTCCGCGAAATGGACGGGTTGGAGCATCAGGTAGAGTACCTGCAGTCACTACGAGTCAAGGTAGAACAGGATGCCGCCGAGGTGGAGGAGCGGGCCGCCAAACTGCGCGGCGAGCGGGATCGCTACCAGAGCAACCTGTACCGCTATCGGAACAAGTCGTTCAGCAATGATCAGTTCGACAAGCGGTTCCGGCGGGATGCCCGCTACGATAAACTCTACACGCGCTACCGGCGCACCGGCGATACCGTCTACGTTTTCAGCGACTACAACCGGCCCAGTGCGCTGGAAAGCTTTCTCTGGTGGGATGTGATTACTGATGGGCGGCTGGACGGTAACTTTATCCCGCAGGTGCAGGAGTACGCAGCGGCGCACCCCGAATACCAGTACGACCGCTCGGTCTTCGCGGAATCACCCGGCGGCAATAGTTCCGGTGACTCTGGCGACTTCGGTAACTTCGGTGGCCCTTCCGACCGCTTTGGAAGCGCGGGGGATTTCGGGGACAACTCGTGAGGGCGGTCCGCCCGCCTGCAAAGCCCGCCCCGCTGCGGGTCCTGAACTATGCGGTCAACGGACTGGGGCTGGGCCACCTGACCCGGTTAATCGCCATCAATCGGCAGATACGGCGGCTCGCCGCCCTGCTGGGAATCCCCACCGAGATCCTGTTTCTGACCTCGAACGAGGGGGATGCGCTGGCCTATCAGCACGGTTTTGCCTCGTTCAAGATTCCGAGTAAAAGCGCGCTTGTGGCTTGCGGTCTGGACCCGGTCCGTCATCGCAAGATCTCCAAGCAGTGGGTCTGGAACGCCATCAATCTGATCTCGCCGGACCTGCTGATCGTGGACACGTTCCCGATGGGGGGCTTCGGAGAACTGTTCGACGTGCTGGATCTCGGCTCGAAGAATGTCTTCATCTACCGGGCTGTGCGTCCCCAGGCGGCCCTGGCACCGGCCTTTCAGTCCGCTCTGCGGGGCTACCACCTGCTCTTGAAACCAGAAGAGCAGCACGAGAACGACTCGCCGGTCCCGCAGGGCCTGGAGGAACGGGTGGCGACAACGCGCGAGATCCTGATTCGATCGGTCGCCGAAACCCTGCCCCGCGCCGCGGCTCGCGAAATGCTGGGCATTCCGCCGGACGCATCGGCGGCAGTTTATGTGTCCGTGGGCGGGGGCGGAGACAGGGAAGCAGAAGCGCTGTTCGCCACTGTGGTCGAGGCCGCGCGCCGAATGCCTTCCACTGCCTTCTGTGTGGGGGCGGGGGCACTGTACCGGGGCCGGGAATTTCCGGCCCCGAATGTCACCTGGACCCGCCGTCCGGTGATGATGGAGTGCTTCCGCGCCTTCGATGCCGCCCTTTCCGCGGGCGGTTACAATACAGTCAATGAACTGATGCACTGCGGCGTCCCGTGCGTCTTTCTGCCCCAGGCGCGCACCCACGACGACCAGGAGCGCCGGGTGGCCCGGTGCATCAGGGCCGGGGCTGGGGTCCTGCTTGGGGAGCGCACCCCAGCGGCTATGGAGGCCGCGCTGAATGGCCTGCTGGAGCCGGAGGTGCAGCGCCGCGCTTCGGAGGCCGCATCGCGGTTTGTACCCGGAAATGATGCGCTGTCTGCCGCCTCCGAGATCCTGTCGCTTACCGTGGACCGTCTGCTCGTTGAAGATGCCGCCCTGCTCGCGGACCCGGCCCTGCTCTTCAGCGCGCTCGAAGACGTCGCAAATGAGACAGGGGAGGCCGACTTTCTCGCGGTCGCCCATCAGGTCTGGAACCTGGTCGGCGGCGCAAACGACGAGGACGGTGCAGCGGCAATAACGGAAGCAACCTGCCGCTGCCTTCGGGAGTCAGAAAAGCTGGGGGTGTCGCGGGGGCGTCTGCTCGGCGCGCTGCGCCGGTCCGCAAAAACGATTCTTGCGGCGGCGCAGGCGGCATCAGCGCCGGAAAACGACCCCGATAAGACTTTCGTGCCGCCGTCCCCGGAGAGGCTGATCGGGGAAGCGCTGCGGACGTTGGCGGAGAGCGCAGATGGGGAAGTCGTGGTCTTGCCCCCGGTCATCGCGCCCGCCGGTGTCTCTGCCGTGCCCGGCAGGCTGTCGCCATCGCTCGTGGCGGGTGCTTTTGAGCAGAACGGAGAACCAGGCCAATGAAATATCGGACCTTTGTGAAGTTTCGGGGGGCGGTGGTCGCGGCGCTGGCCGCCCTGGCAGGCGTCAGTGTCTTCAACGGGTGCCGCGCCCGGCAGGACGACCAGATAGCCCGGACTGCCCAGACCACCCAGACCGCCGATCCGGCGCCTCGAACCCGAACCAACCCAATGCCCCCGGCAGCTCCGGCCTATCCCAGCGGGCCGACCGGGAAGACCTCTGTTTCCCCACCTGCTGCGGGTCCGCGAAAGGCATCGTCCGCCGTCGTGAGCGACGCTGCTCTGCGTCTGACTGACATTCATCGCGAGGTGATTCGGCTGCAAAAGGAGCCAATCACGAACGGCGAAGACAAAGGCGAGTCGCGGCGCTGGGCGGTCTCTGATAACGGGATCAAGGCCGAGTTTCGGAGTGACACCAGCAAAGGTTCCAAAACCTGGAACCGCGTCAAGGTCGACTTCAACAACAACAAGAAGTTCGAGGAGAAGTGGGACTTCCAGTCAGGGGGCGGCATCAAGCGGCGGGTCGCGCCCGCCGACGATGAGAACTACACCCAGGAATACCGGCTTCAGGGCGGCAAATGGGCAGCGAAAAAGTAGCCGGGCAAATCGCTGCCACGGAGCGCCCCGCCGCCGCGCGGCTGCGGGAAGCGCGCGATGGCAGCGCTCCCGGTGTCGGGCCGCAGAGCATCGGGGTGGTACTGACCAATGCCTGCAACCTGAACTGCATCACCTGCTGGAGCTACTCGCCGCTGCGGCGCGAACTGCCGACCCTGGACTGGCGCCGCCGCCGACTGTCCCGAGAAACGCTGCGGGCGCTGTTTGAGGATGCCGCCGCGCTCCGCGCGGAGCGGGTCATCTTCACGGGAGGCGGCGACCCGCTGGCCCACCCGGAGTTCTATGACATCGCTGCGGATGCCAAGGCTATGGGGCTGAAGGTGACACTGATCTCGAACCTGACCCTGGCCCGCGACCGCGCGCGCCTCCTCGCCCTGCGCCTCGATACGGTCCTTGCAAACTTCTCCTGCGGCGATGCCGAAACCTATGCCGCCTTTCATCCTAACCGCGCTCCTGCCGACTTCGCGCCGCTGCTGGACACCCTGCGCGCGGTGGCAGCGGGCGGGGCGGAACTCAAGCTAGTTTTCGTGGTCTGCGCGATCAATGCGCACGTTCTGCCCCGCGCCGTCGCCATTGCGGGGCAGCTTGGAGCATCGCTCCAGTTCAAGCGGGTCAGCATCACCGATGAAACCCGTTCGCTGGACCTCTCCACCAGCCACCAGACCGCCCTGCTTGCCCAGCTTCCGGCCCTGCGCTCCCAGTCCTCGGCGCTGAAGGTCGCCGCGAACTGGGATGTATTCGCCGCCGAACTGCGCGGCAGCGAACGGGCTGAGAGCGCCGCGACGGTGGAGGAGACCGGCTGCTGGGCTGGGCACTACTACGGGCGGGTCAGCGCGTCCGGCGATGTCTCGTTCTGCTGCAATCAGAACCCCGCCCTGCGCGTCGGGTCACTGCACGAAGCGTCGTTCGAGGCGCTCTGGACATCGCCGCGCTGGCAGGAGATCCGGGACCGACTGCGGGCGGGCAGCTACGTGGCAGGGTGTGCGCAGTGCGGCAAAATGGACCTGAACCACCGGGTCGCCTCCCAGATCCGGGGGACCGCCCTCCGGATGAGAGGTGCGACTGACGCCCCTTAGTAGCTCGCAAACTCGTCCGGCTGGTTCAGACGCGCTGTCACCGCCTGCTTGTACTCCGCGCCGCGTTTGGAACGCCGCACTGTCTGCTGCCGCTGCGGCCCCATCCCGGTCGCCCAGAGCCTCGCATACCCTTCGAAATCCCGTGTAGCCGATTGCGTCAGCGCCATCCTCACCAGGGCCTCAATCACCGTTTTGCCGGTCTTTGGGTCGTCCTCCGTGGGCCAGTCGCCCATCATTCGAAGGCCCATCCCGATCACCGCGCCGACCACCGGTCGCCGTCGCGACTCAGCGCCAAACAGGCAGTGCCGTCGCGGAGATCCAAGACCGAAGCGGCCCTATGACAGCCCCGACAAGCTCTCTGAAGCCGGTCGAGGAGATGCTGGTCCGGCGGCGAAGGGTCAGAGCGCGGTCGCGTTTAGCAGACGGCTCCTCCGGTGCGAAATAGCCGGTAATGTACCTTCGAATCGCGGTGACAGGCGAAGACATGGAGTCCCATCAGCAGCAGGGTATTTTCCACGCGGCATGGGATCTTCTGGACTCCGGAACTTTATCTGACGCGGAGGCCCAAGACCTGCGAAGCCTGCTGGATTGGTTCGACCAGAAAATGCCCTGCCCCAGCGCCTCGGAGTGTAAAGCGCTGAGCCGCCGGGCAGTCTTCTGGTTCCGCTCCGGTGGGGGCGATTACCTGAAAAAGGCATGGGAATTAGTGCAGCTAATGCGCCTGCATGGCCTGCTGGTGGACGTGTTCAGAACGCGAAATCCCGGCATCATCCTGTTCCTGGACCACTGCCAGATCGCCGCCATCCCGATCAAAGGAACCTTCTGATCCTTTGCCGAGGCGAGGCCCAGCAGGGTTTAAGGAGCGCACCGGCGAACCCTACCGCGAGATGGATCCCAAACTGCAGCGTTATCTTGACGCCATCGAGCAGCAGCGCACCGCCCTCCAGAGCACGGTCCTCGCGCTGAGCGATGCCCAGCTAGACTGGACTCCACCCGCCGCCACTGATGCCTGGAGCATCCGCCAGATCGCCGAGCATCTCGTCCTCAGCGATGAGAGCGTCGGATGCGCCCGCGACCCCCAGACAATAGAGCCGGAAGCCCCGATGTTCCGCATCCTGCCGCGTGCCTGGCGTCGTGCCCTGATCCTGTGGGCGCTCAGACGCGGCACTGTGCTGCCGCTGCCGTCGCCGGACCTTGCGCCGCGCGGCACCGTGCCCCTGCCGGACCTGCTGTCTCGCTGGGAGGCCGCGCGCGGCCAGATGCGCCGCTTTCTCGAAACCCTGCCGCCCCGCAGAGCGTCACCCCTGTGCTATGCGCATCCCGTGACTGGACCGCTCACCCCCGTGCAGATGCTGGAACTGGGGGAGACACACACCGCTTACCACACGCGGCAGATCGAAACACTGCGGCGTGACCCCGCCTTTCCGCGCGGGAATAGAAAATAGGGGATAGGGCATCGAGACGGAGGCGCGCAAGGCGCGGGGTATTCGATCTGCCGTGCGCCCGCCGCCTGTGGCCTATCTGGAGGCGGTGGATGAGGCGTCCGCTCCGGGCGTAATGGGCTGGGCCATAACGGCGCCTGCACCCAGGCGAAGCGCGCGGGCAGCGAGCACCGCCGCGCCCGCGACCAGTATTGCCCCCAGAAAGAACGATGCGCCGGGGATACGGACCGGAGCGGCGGCGGAGGTGAAGTAACCGAAAACCCAGGTGGCGATAATCGGCCCGGCTACGCCCATCAGGCTTTGAACGCTTGCCAGGGCGCCCTGCACGGCGCCCTGTTCGTCCGCGCCGTACTGCTTGGAGATCAGGCTCTGGGTGGTCGGTCCCGCGACCCCACTGAGACTCCAGAACAAGATGACGGGCAGCATCATCCATCCGCGTGTCGCCAGCGCGAAGCCCGTGAATCCGGCGATATTACAGATCAGGCCCCATAAAATCGCGCGCCGCTCCCCGATCCGGTCCACCAGTGCCTTGACCAGCAGCACCTGCACCAGTCCGCTCGCCAGGCCCACCAGGGCAAGCGACAGACCGTTGTCCAGCTCCGACCACTCGAACCGATAGGTCGTATATAGCACCCAGGTGCTTTGAAGCGACTGCTGGGCCAGGGCGAGCAGCAGGATCGAGCCTGCCATCACGGTCACCCAGCGGTAGCGCAACAGAATACTCAGCCCGCCGATCGGGTTTGCGGAGCGCCAGGTAAAGGCCCGTCGGTTTTCTTTGCTGAGCGATTCGGGCAGGATGAAAAAGCCGTACAGACCGTTCAGAAGGCTGAGGGCTGCGGCGGCCCAGAACGGCGCGCGCGGCGAGATCGAGCCGAGCAGGCCACCCACGGCAGGGCCGAGCACGAAGCCGACCCCGAAGGCCGCCCCGATCAGGCCGAAGTTCTGCGCCCGCTTTTCAGGCGGGCTGATGTCGGCGATATAGGCACTGGCGGCGGTGAAGCTCGCTCCGGTGATCCCCGCCAGCACGCGCCCGGCAAACAGCCAGCTAAGGCTGGGCGCAAGCGCCATCAGGATATAGTCGAGGCCGGAGACCAGCAGCGACAGCAGCAGCACGGGTCGGCGACCGAACCGGTCACTAAGGCCCCCCAGAATCGGCGAGAACAAGAACTGCATCAGTCCGAAGACCGCCATCAGCAGCCCGAAGACATGCGCGCCGACTTCTGGCCCACCTCCGGCGAGACCCGCCACGAGCTTGGGCAGAACCGGGATGATCAGGCCGAACCCCAGCACATCAATGAGCAGCGTGATAAAAATAAAGGCCAGACCGGCGGTGGGTCGGCGCACAGATCGGACATTCGGCTTACCAGATTCGGCGGGGGTGTCATCCGGGGGTGGGTTTATCACGGGGGTCTCCGGTGCCTGCGTTCGCATTCGTTTGGCGTGGTTCGCCGTCCGAATTATAACACGCTGAGACACGGACGAAAACGCCTGTTTTCACCCCACCCAGGCAGAAGGACCGGAAATATCTTTCAGAAAGAGGGACGGAAACACATGCGCCGTGTGGCAGAGATTACGGACTGCGCCACGAGCGCAGTGCGCGGCCTGAGCCGCCAGATTATCGCCGAGATGAACTTGCTGATCCCTGGTGGTGCCCTGGTCAGCATCGCGGATCTTCCGATCGAGGCGACCGGGTCAGCAGTGACACTGTTTCTGCAGCCCCCCGCCAAGGAAGCGCTGCGGGACGCGATCCGGGACCGGGGCGGCGCGACCCTGAGGCTCTCCTCCGCCTATCGCACTGTGGCACAGCAGTTTCTGCTGAGGCGTCAGTTCGACCAGGGACGCTGTGGTATTCCCGCCGCCGCCCGCCCTGGTCGAAGCAATCACGAGGACGGCCTTGCCCTCGATACGCCCGATACGAATGCCTGGCGGCAGGCGCTCGAAGACAACGGCTGGCAGTGGCTGGGGCCGGGCGACCGGGTCCACTTCAGCTACGCCGGAGCAGGAACGCGCGAGGATCTGGGCACCCTGGGGGTTCGGGCATTTCAGCGGCTTTGGAACCGGTACCATCCCACGGACCGACTCACCGAGGACGGGGAGTTCGGGGCGCAGACCGCCTCCCGCCTTGCTTCCGCACCCGCCGATGGCTTCCCACCGCCGCGCCTGCTGCGCCTTGCCACGCCGCCACTGACCGGCGAGGACATTCGGCGCGTGCAGGAGGCGCTCCGAACGGCGGGCTTCCCCGAACTGCCGGTCACCGGCATCTTCGGCGCGTCCACCGACAGCGCCGTGCGTGCCTTCCAAACCCGCGAACAGCTTGCCGCCGACGGCATTGTCGGCATGGCCACCCGCCGTGAACTTGGTGTTTTGTTTTGAGGCGGTATGGTTTGGCTTCTGTCCCCCCGCCTACTGTTTGCACGGGCAGGACGCATTTCACTCAGCAAAATGGCGATAGTACGTTATAATTGGCATAGTTTGCCAAGCGCGAGTGGCCTTGCTGACTGCCGGACCGCCGGACCCCCGTAGAACGTAGAACGCCGTCTTCCTCTAGCGGCGAGGAGCCGAACACAATCATGCGGCCTTTGCTTTTCCGGGCGTACTTCGCCCTGCTCGCCGCCGCGCTTGCGGGCGCGCCCACTGCCGCGCTTTCCCAGGCCGCACCGCCGACCCCCGTGGTCCCCTCCGTTCCTCCCCTTGCCAAGACCCCCGTGGAGGCGGTCCGGGCATTGCTGCTTGCCAAAAAAAACGACCAGGCCGTCGCTCTGCTCCAGGCGCTCGCCGACCAGAATAGTGCTATCGCCCAGCGAGAACTCGGTATTTTTTACCTGACCGGCACCCATGTCCCCCGTGACCTGGCAAAGGGGATTGCACTGCTGCAAAAAGCCGCCGATCAAAACGATACCCAGGCGCAATACAACCTCGCTGTGGTGCTGGCGAGCGGGGCGGGCGGGTCGCCGCCGGACCCCGCCCGCGCGTTTCCGCTTTTTCAAAAAGCCGCGGATGGGGGGCGCCCCGAAGCTCAGGCGAGCCTTGGCCTGCTGTATATCAGCGGAACTGGGGTGAGCAAGGATGCCCCCAAAGGGCTGGACTACCTCCGCCGGGCCGCCGCGTCCGGGCTTGCCGCCGCCCAGCACGCACTGGCGACCGTTTATCTGCAGGGCACCGCCGGGGTGCGAGATCTGCCGGGAGCGGTGGCGCTGTTTCAGAAGGCGATTGATCAGGGGTTTGCCCCCTCCCAGGCGGATCTCGGACTGCTTTATGCCACAGGGCAGGGGGTTCCTCGCGACACGGCCAAGGGGATCGCCCTGATGAAGCAGGCCGCCGACCAGAACAACAGTCAGGCCCAGGCAAATCTGGGCGCGCTCTATCTGACTGGAAACGGGGTGGGACGCGATACGGCGCGCGGACTGGCCTGGATCCGCATGGCGGCGGCTCGCAACAATCCCCAGGCACTTTTCGATCTGGGAGTCGCAGCCGCCGGCGGTATCGGCACCCCCCAAGATCTTGCGGGCGCAATGGTGTTCTACCGACGGTCCGCGGATCTGGGCTATCCCAGAGCGATGATGAACCTGGGATTGGCCCTCCAGAACGGAATGGGGATCGCAAAAGATGCCGCGAAAGCCGCTACATTGTTTCAAAAGGCCGCGGAAATGGGACTACCCGAAGCGAAATCCAGCCTTGGCATCCTGCTGATCGCAGGGGTACCAGGAGTTCCGCAGGATGCCCGCCGCGCGGCCTCTCTTTTGAAAGAGGCGGCGACAGCAGGCTACGCCCCCGCTCAGAGTATGCTGGGCGCGCTCTATCTCTCCGGGCTGGGGGTCGAGAAGGATGCTGCGGAAGGGATCGCCTGGACCCGCCGGGCCGCCGATCAGAACGATTCTTTCGCCTTCAAGAACCTGGGTGTTTCGTATCTGAACGGGGTTGGAGTCCCTCGCGATGAGGCCAAAGCAGTCCCCTGGCTGCAGAAAGCCGCGGATGCCGGGAATGCCGAGGCGCAGGCGATGCTCGGACTGCTGTACCGCCTGGGACGCGGTGTCGGGCAGGACTATGCCAAAGCCTTGCTGCTGCTCACAAAGTCCGCCGACCAGAACTTTCCGCGCGGACTGATGAACCTTGCGATCCTCTACCACGACGGGCTGGGCGTATCTAAAGACCCCGCGAAGGCGCGAGCACTGATCGAAAAGGCGGCCAGCCTGGGCGATCCTGAGGCGAAGACAGCCCTTCAGTCGCTCGAAAAGAAATAAACATGACGCGGCGGGCGGGTTTGGCCCGTTTCTTGCGGAAACCTTGCCGCAGAAATCATCTCAAAAGAATACGTATCTGCCCGCATGAAGCCCCGCGGGTCACAAGAAGTGTCTGCCTTTGGGGAGCCATGCTATCGACAGGGCGGCGCGGAAAATTGACATCAGAACGGTCCTGTGCTACCGTCCCCTCGGAGACCAGTCAGAAGCTAGAGAGCCATAATGGATTCGCGATTATCAGAAGAAGGTGGCGGTGACCGTTCAAAGGCGGCATGCCGCCTTGAGGAGGCAGCGGGCACCACGATCGGAAGCGATGTGGACGGCAGCGCGGACAGTGACGATGAAGACGACAAACCAGAAGCCAGCGGCAGATACAGCCATGCCGAACCGGGTACCAGCCATGCCGAAACTCTCGGGCGCGAAGAGGTCTCCGGATTGCTGATGCGAAGTCCGTCCCGCTCTTTTCGGCATGCCCGACCGTCTGCCGCCATCCTGCCGGTGGCCGTGTCGGCAACCGCCGCCGCCGCGAAGCCTCCCCTGGCCGGGCGGACAGTCGGTGTCTGCCTTGCCGCATCGCTTGCTGCGTGGCAGGACGACCAGGGAGAGACCGAAAGCCGCCGGGGACCGACAGGGGGCCGCGCCGCGAGTGTCTTTTCGACCTCGAGCGGCACCGAAGGCACGGAGAGCGCCAGGGGTGGGTCCGCCAGGAACGGCAGCCAACCGGTGGAGGCCGCGGGAGGCTCCCGCGCCTGGGTGCCGGTTCATGCATACGCGACCCACCTCAGCCGAGCGGAAAAGATCTTGAAGGGCATCCGAACCGCCGCGGATGATGCCGACCTGCGGGTTCGGATCTATCCCGGTGCCGACCTCTCCTCCTACCGGGCCATCGAGTCGTTCCTCGGCAAGGCTGTGGACGGGCTGATCCTGGGCTTCCTGCCCGCGCCCACACTACTTTCCGCCCTGCGCCGCGCTCAGATTCCGGTGACAATCCTCCCCGCACAGGGCACGGATACACCGCTTCCGCCCGGCTGTACCAGTGTTCTGGCCTCCGAAGCCGATGTGGTGCATCTAGCGCTTTCTCACCTGTGGGACCTGGGACACCGTAAGATCGCCTTGCTTCCTTCTCCCTACGAGACCATTTTCACCAACTGGTGCCTGGGAAGGGGCATCTTTGATCCGACCCGGATACTCGCCTCGGAACGGCACGACAACGGTCCGAGCCTGCCGGGCATGGACCCG
>JACMJB010000041.1 GCA_014380815.1 Armatimonadota bacterium | reverse complement strand
TATCGAGCAGCCAGTTGACGGATTCGCCGCTCAGAAGCGGCAGATCGCAGGTGCAAAGAAGCGCCCACCCCTTTTGCTGTGTCGGGGAGAGCGTTTGCAGACCACGAACCATGTTCTGAGGCCCCGTTTCGCCCTCCTCGACTAGGGTCGCACCACTGCCTAGCTCGGCAACGGCAACAGGACCTACGACCACGACGGGACCCTGCACGCGCCCGGATTCCCAGAGAGCCTTGAGAACCCGGTCCAGGAGTGTGTCTCCCCCCATGGAAACCAGTGCCTTGATCGTGGTTCCCGCTGCCAGCGCGAAGGGTCCAGAGATTCGCCCGCCCGCGGTAACCACGGCGGGAACGGCGTTGCGGGTCGTGCTCAGCGGACCAGCACCTTGAGCGACCGGGATTCGACTCCGATCTCCATCGGGGTCAGTCCGGAAACATCCCCATCAATGTTGAGGGGCTGCGGCGGGATCGTGGTCACCGTCAGCCTTCGGGCTTTGAATACCTGGACAGCGGGATGATTTTCGTGCTGCCCATTGATCACTTTGGGCATCAGTGCCAGCAGGTTTGGTTTCGGCACGGCGCGGATGATCAGCACATCTATCTGTCCATCATCCATCTCCGCCTGCGGAGCGGCAAGCATTCCACCTCCGTACATCCGGCCATTGAGAATCGAGAGCATCATCGCCTTTTCGGTCACCGGCTCATTGTCGTCGGCCTGGTAGGTAAGCGACAGCGGCTTGAACGATGCCAGCGTTTTGAGAGTCGCGGCGATAAATGCGGGCTGACCACGCAGGAAGCGGATTCCCGTGTTCATCGTCATCATGACGCAGGCATCGAAGCCCGTTCCCGCGTTGTTGATAAACGATGTCCCATTGACCGTGCCGACATCAATTCGGCGGATTACCCCGCTTTGAATCGTGGCGATGGCCTCGTTGAGATCGAGCTTCAGCCCCAGATTCCGGGCAAAATCATTCCCGGTTCCCACCGGCAGGACACCAAGGGTCGCGTCGGAACCTCGTATGCCGCGTGCCACGTCCCCCACGGTGCCATCGCCCCCGAACGCAACTACGACCGAGTACTTCTCCGCCGCAGTCCGGGCCAGCTCCCGGGCATGCCCCGGATGCTGGGAGGGCCACCAGTCAAAACCGGGACCCAGCTTCTCCTGTGCCTCGGCTCGAAGGACTCCGCCCTGTCCCCGGCCCGCTACCGGGTTGAAGATCACCACCCCGCCCTCGTTGACAAGCTGCTCCGTTGTTTGCCGCACAAGCGTGTCCTCGCTATCCGCCCGAAATATGTCCGGTGCTGCGGGAAGTATATCAGCGGCTCGTTTTTAGCGTCAATGGGAAGAACGCCCAGTCAATCTGCGTTTAGCTCCCGATGGGTTCTGGTAGGAAACAAGCACGGCGCGTTCGGCTTTTACAATCCCCTCTCCGTCGAAATTTCTTCGCGAAACGCGGAGCGGCTATGGTAAAGTAATACCCTACCAGCAGAACATAACACCTCCGCGCACTGCCGCAGACAGTGCGCGCGGAGCCTGCAGTTTGCTTATGGTGCGGTCCTCGAATGGGAACGTGGAACCATCTGCACTTCGTACCTTAATTAATTCTCCATCGTACCGGGTCGCCCGGCAGCAGGAACCTCATATTGTTTGCGGGCGGGTGCGCAGTGTCGCGCCACTTGCCGAACCGAATACTGGAATTGTTGGAAGTCCGGGCGGCCTCGGGAAGATGGCTGTTTCTCCTTGCACCTCAAGGAAAAGCAGGCGTTTTCCGGGGCTTTTTTCGTCATCGCCCAAACTTCGCGCGTCGTTCTCATTTATTCCGCCTCAGCAGGAAGGGGTTCAACAAGAAACGTATGGGAAGCTTTGATATTCTGAAGGCCGCCGAGGAGCACCGTCATCTGGCAGACAAACTGTCCTGGACGGGCACATTTACCGATTACCTCGAAGTCGTCCGCGAAAACCCACATGTCGCGGACCTGGCTCACGCTCGTGTCTATGACATGGTGCAGAGCGCAGGCGTCGAGGAGCGTGAGGGCCAGCCAGGCATCAAAGATTATAAGTTCTTTCAGGACGACATCTACGGCCTGGACCGCACCCTGGCCCACCTGGTCGAGGAGTACTTTTCCCCCGCTTCGCGCCGCCTTGATATCCGCAAGCGTATCCTGATGCTCGTCGGCCCGGTCGGCGGCGGCAAATCCACGCTGGTGACCCTGGTGAAGAAGGGCATGGAAAAGTACACGCGCTCCGACGAGGGCGGTGTCTATGCTATCACCGGCTGCCCTATGCACGAGGAGCCGTTACACCTAATCCCCGAGGACCTTCGCGCGGACTTCAAGCGGGAGTTTGGGGTCTACGTGGAAGGGGATCTTTGCCCGGTCTGTCGGTACCGCTTGAGGCACGAGTGGAACAACGACATCTCCAAGGTCCCGGTTCAGCGCATCGCCTTTTCGGAGCGGGACCGGCGTGGCATCGGCACGTTCAAGCCTGCCGACCCCAAGTCGCAGGACGTCGCCGAGCTTACGGGCAGCGTCAACATCCAGGCTCTGGCGGAGCTTGGCAACGAGTCTGATCCCCGCGTCTATAACTTCGATGGCGAGCTTAACATTGCGAACCGCGGCGTGATGGAGTTCATCGAAATGCTCAAGGCCGAGAAGCGGTTTCTGTATGAACTGAACACGGTTGCCGGGGAGCAGACTATCAAGGCTTCGCGCTTCGCCCTGATCTACGCCGACCTGGTCGTTCTCGCCCACACCAACGAGTACGAATACAACTCCTATTTCGGCAACAAAGAGAACGAGGCGATGATTGACCGCATCTTCGTGGTCAAGGTCCCCTACAACCTGCAGCTATCCCAGGAGATTCGTATCTACGACAAGCTCATCGGACAATCCCAGCTCTCCGATGAGCGCCTGGACCTGACCAAAGTCCATATTGCTCCGAACACACTCCGGGTCGCCTCGCTGTTCGCGCTGCTGACCCGGCTTAAAGCGTCCAAAAAGTCCGGCCTATCGCTGATGACCAAGCTCAAGCTCTACGACGGCGAGAAGCAGGTCGGCGACTGGGACCAGAAGCATGTGCGCGAACTGCAGGACGAGTTCCAGGACGAAGGGATGCACGGGGTCTCGCCGCGATTCGTGATGAACCGCCTTTCCGCCGCGCTGGTGCGAGGCAATAAGACCTGCATCAATCCGATTGATGCGTTGCGGTCGCTTCGCGATGGTCTCCATGAGTACACCACCAACGAAGAGGAGCACCGCAAGATGCTCGGCTTCATTGATGAGACCCGTAAAGACTACGACGAAATGGCCAAGAAAGAGGTCCAGCGGGCCTTTGTCTATTCGTATGAGCAGTCCGCCAAGACGCTGCTGGATAATTACCTGGATAATGTGGATGCCTTCTGCAACCGCACCAAAGTCAAGGACCCGATCACACATGATGATGTGGAAGCCGACGAGCGGCTGATGCGCTCGATCGAGGAGCAGATCGGGGTGTCCGAGAATGCCAAGCGCGAGTTCCGCGAAGGGATTATGCGCTCGGTGGCCTCGGTGTCCCGGCGTGGCGGCAGCTTCGGCGTCGGCAGCGACGAACGGCTGAAAGAAGCACTGGAGAAAAAGCTGTTCTCGGACCTGAAGGACGTAGTCAAGATCACCACCAGCACCAAGACCCCGGACGGCGAGCAGATGAAAAAGATCAACGAAGTCGTCGAGCGTCTGTGCGATGATCACGGCTACTGCCCCATCTGCGCCAACGAGCTTCTGAAATACGTCGGAACGCTTCTGAACCGGTGAAAGGCTTTCGCGCCGCCGAGTCTTTAGGCTCGGCGGCACAGAAGTAAATAGCTTATGCAAACAGAATTCATAGACACAGAGATAGCGCAGCGAGCCAAGACAGTCTACGAGCGCCATATTCAGCATGAAATCAAGCCTGACGATGTCGGAAAATATCTCGTCATTGATCTGGAAACCGGCGAGTATGAAATGGATAGCGATGATGTCGCCGCGTCGATGCGGGCTTACGAAAAGAAACCAGTTGCGGAGCGCTATTGCATTAGAATTGGTCATCGAACCACAGGCGCCTTCCGAAGCCTGCGTCTACCTCAAGGATGATTCAAGGAGAAGTAAATGCCGCCAGAGAAGCGACTGTTTCCTTGGCTCTTCATCCTGCTTCTGATGGTCTGCCTTTAATCATTGTGGCAATTTTAGACACAGGATTTTCCGGCTACATTTCATTACAGCCACAGCAAATAAACACTTTGAAGTTACCGCCAGTAAACAGACGCTCGTTTTTTCTGGCAGATAACCAGGAAGTAGATTTTGCAACATACGCTGCAATTATTGCTTGGGATGGCATAGATCGTGGCGTCGTGGCGATAGAGTCCAACGGCCCGCCGACAATCGGCATGGGCTTACTCTACAGCAGTCGTTTGATGATTGACGTGATTGACGGCGGCGAAGTAATCATTACTCAGAGGTGGCAGTGAAATGTTTGAGGAGGTTTTGCGGGACTCTCATCCAGAAATTCGTCACATGCTGGAAGCAAAAGCGGGTTGGGGAAAAGCCGTCGCCAATCATAAAGATTGTGAGGAGCGGTACGAGACTGCCGTGTCCGATTTGGAAAGTATCAGCCAAACAGAGATAGATTCCTATCGACAAGTTTTCCAAATGATAGAAACTAATTCTATTCGTGAAGCCTCGAGGTCAGATTCAGCAAGGCGTGTTGGTGAGATTACTAAACTTCAAGGCAGAGCTATGGGTTGGAAAAAGTCATCCTGATCGAGAAGCAAGTAGAATCTGCTGAGGAACGAAAATACAAGTGGCATACAAAGCTTTGTTTGATGCGAAGCAACCGGATTATTATAAGCCTGATTTTTTGGTAGCGTTCGCAGATGCAGGCTGCATTTGCGCCGGACATTCAGTCGAAGTGTTGGATGTGGGAGTAAGTGAAACGTTTGTGGTCGAAATAAGACCACGTTCCGAGGTTCCGTTAGTCAAAGCATTGTATGGCAGGCAAATCGCAGAGATGGTGCCGGTCATTGTGCAGGGTCAATGCACGAATTACAAAGTGCTTAACGTCCGAGTAACCATAAACTCTTCAGTGTCTTCGACTAGGAGCGATAAGTGAGCGTTATCAGCCTACCAGACCAAGCCCAAATTCCTCAGCACGTCAGGGCGAGTAACAACCGTTTCCATTGGACGGTGGATACTTTTTATCGCGCTGTCGATGCCGGGGTTTTCGACGAACCGAAACGTTTGGAGTTGGTTTATGATGGCCTGCGGGAAAAAGAGACTGCGAACCCTCCTCATGCTGCAACAACAAGAAGAGTTTCGCGCCATGTGCAAGGACTCTTTGAGCCGCAGTTCATAGTTCATGAGGAGAAGCCGGTGCGGCTTGGCAATGATACGGAGCCACTTCCGGACATCGCCGTGGTTTCAGGTGCAGACGAGGACTACGAACTGCGCCATCCCAACGCACAGGACGTCATCCTATTGATCGAAGTGGCAGATACCACTACAGACTATGATACAGGTGAAAAAGCGAGGATGTATGCCCGGTCAGGCGTAAATGATTACTGGGTAGTCCTTATCAGCCAGCGTGAACTGGTTGTGTTCCGCAGCCCGACGACTGAAGGGTACGCAAGTCAAATGCGCCTGACAGAAACAGATTCGATTGCCCTTCTCGCCGCGCCAGACATCACTATTTCCGTCCGTGACTTACTGCCGCGAGCTTCTCCAACAACCTCGGTTCAGGAAGGTTAACAAACTATTTTATGGATCGCTATTCGCTATCAACCGATGCCTGGGACCTGCACCGACGTGCCGACCGGGACCGCGCCCGGCACAACGAAAAGGTGCGCGAGATTCTGAAGAAGAATCTCGGGGATGTGGTCGCGAGTCAGGATATTATCACCGCCGATAAAAGCAAAGTTCTCAAAGTCCCGATCCGGGGTTTGGAGCTACCCCACATCCGCTTCGACCCCAACGACAAAGAGCGGGTCGGACAGGGTCAGGGCGGTACCAAACCGGGGGATGTGATCGCCAAAGCGCCGAAGAAGAGCGACCAGCCCGGCACGGGCAAAGAGGCAGGACAGGCACCCGGGGTGGATTTCTACGAGGCGGAAATCACGATTGACGAGTTGGCACAGATGGTTTTCGAGGATCTGCATCTGCCGAACCTCGAAGACAAAGGCGTCCAGAATATCCCGAGCGATGTGATGGACTTTAACAGCATCGCAAAGCGCGGTCTGGCCGGTAACCTGGACCGCAAGCGCACGATCCTGGAGGCGATGCGCCGCAACGCCCGCGAAGGCAACGCCGGAAAGCTGAAGATTCGCGAAGAGGACAAGCGGTTCAAGACCTGGGAGATGGTCGAGGAGCCACAGCGCAACGCGGTTATCTTCGCGATGCGCGACGTTTCCGGGTCGATGGGCGAGTTCGAGGCGTATATCTGCCGCTCATTCTACTTCTGGATGCTTCGCTTCCTGCGCACCAAATATACCAACTGCGAAATCGTTTTTATCACCTGCCATACCGAGGCAAAAGAGGTGGATGAGAACGCCTTTTTCTCGCTGGGCGATTCCGGCGGCACGCGCATGTCGAGCGCCTACTCACTGGCGATTGACATCATCAACAAGCGGTACAACCCGCGCGAGTGGAATATTTACCCGTTCCTCTTCTCCGACGGCTATAACTGGGGAGATCAAGAGTGCGTCGAACTCGTGCGCCGGATGCTCGGCTTTGTGAATCTGATCGGCTATGGCGAGATCGGCAGTGATGGCTGGCAGTCTTCCTTTGGTTTTGCCCCGCTGGGACAGGCCTACGAGGACGCGTTCGAGAAGGACGACCGGATGGTCCTGGTCAAGATCAATGACAAAAATGATGTCTGGCCCGCCTTGAAGCGGTTCTTCTCCAGCGGGTCGGTCACCGTCCCGTCTTGAGGCTCGCGTTCGCGGTCCCCTGGCGTGAGGAGGGACGCTGGATATGGGACTATTTGCCTGCTGACGGGCCGGAGGCCGGTTTGCTTTCGGCGTCACCCAGACAGGGAGCCGCGCTGGATCAGTACCCGTGGCTTCCCCCTTATCTTTCGGAACTCTGGCACCTGGCCCGCCATTATCCGCGGCTTGAGAACTACGACGTGATTTTCTGCTGGGAGCTTCGGACTACGCTTGCAATCGCGTTGCTGCGGAAATTTCGGGCCGCGAACCAGGGCACAAAGTTTGTTTCGGTCGGCCCGATCCTGAAGGGACCCGTTCTGCGAGTCCTCCCCCTGGTGCGCTGGCTGATGGAAGGCGCGGGGCGCATCGTCTGCTTTTCCAGGGCGGAGTGCGAGACGCAGGCCCAGCTGCTTCGCCTGCCGCGCGAACGGTTTGTCTTCGCTCCGGCACCCTGGCAAACCATCCCGGTTACCGCCGGGGGGTCGGGAGACGGTGACTATCTCCTCGCGGTCGGCCATTCCGCGCGTGACTACCCGACCCTTCTGGAAGCGGTGCGGACGACAGACTTGCCCGTGATCCTCTGCGTCCGGGGGACATCGGATCTGGGCCGGGCCGTGGTCCCGCCCCATGTTCGCGTTCGTCGCCGCACCGGTTCGGATGAGACCAACAGTCTGGTCGCGAGGGCGAGGCTGGTCGTCGTTCCTTTACGGGACACGGAGTATTCCGCAGGACAGAGCGTTCTGCTGCGCGCAATGGCGGCGGGCAAGGCGGTCGTGGTAACTGAAACTGCCGGGATTCGCGATTATGTGCAGGACGGCAGGACCGCGATTCTGGTACCGCCTGGCGACGTCGCAGCGCTCCGGGCTGCGATCCTGCGTCTGTGGAACGATGCCGCCGAACGTGAAAGGATTGGCGGCGCCGCTACGCGAGCGGTTGAGGAAAAGAATGGTTTTTCTCCTTTCGCCGCGCAAATGGTCAGGCTTGCGGGAGATTTGATTTGCTAGGATATTGCAGGAGGTCTTAAATGTTTACGGATGCCGATAAGGTCGAACTGGAGCGCTCTATCGAGGAGATCTGGGGGATCGCGCTGGAATTGGGGTACGACCCCTATCCGATCAATTTCGAGGTCGTTCCAGTCCATATCATCTATGAACTGGGATCGTACTCTTTGCCAGCGCGGTTCTCACACTGGACTTTCGGACGGGATTACCACCGGCAAAAGACCAGCTACGAGTACGGCATGAGCAAGATCTACGAGATCGTGTTCAACACCGACCCCTGCCAGGCCTTCCTGATGGACAGCAACTCAATGACGAGTCATAAGCTGATCGTCGCCCATGTGATCGGGCACTGCCACTTCTTCAAGCATAACGACTACTTCGCCCACACGGATCGGCAGATGGTCGAAAAGGTCCGCCTGCATCGCGACCGGATCGCGCACTACGAGCAGGAGTTCGGCTGGCGGGAGGTGGAGGAGTTCCTGGACGCTGTGATGTGTGTCGAGGAGCATTTCGACCCAAGCTCCCCTTCGACCCGCACCCATATCCCCGCCCCGGTCTCCCGCACCAAAGCTACGGATACTAAAACCGGCGGGGAGTACGAGGACCTCTGGAACCTTCTGGGGCCGCCGGAGGCCCCCAAGCCCCGCACCCGCAAGTTCCCCGAAGAGCCGGAGAAGGATCTGCTGATGTTCCTCGCCAACCACGGGCGCGACCTGGAACCCTGGCAGCGGGACATTCTCTCGATGGTGCGCGAGGAGATGCTTTATTTCCTGCCGCAGATGCGCACGAAGATCATGAACGAGGGCTTCGCTTCCCTCGCCCATGAACGGATTCTGGAGCGGTACCTGGATAAATCCGAGGAGATCTGGGAGTTTCGAAAGCTGCACTCCGGGGTGCTGTCGCCATCCCCGATGCCGGGACAGATCAACCCATACTATGTCGGTTTCCAGATCCTGAAAGATATCGAGCGGCGGTGGAACGGGAATCTGCACGCCGATGATGAACGGGAAACCGACTGGCTGGGCCGCGCGCAGCCCCGACCGGTCGGTGAGGGATGGAAGAAGATCTTCGAGGTCTGCAACGAGGAGAGCGACGTTTCCTTTCTGCGGAAATATCTGACCCCCGAGCTTGTGGAGCGCTTGGACTTATACACCTACAAGAAAGAGGAGATCAACGGTCAGGAGGCCTGGGTGGTGCAGTCCACGGACTGGGAGCAGGTTCGTGATTCGATGGTGGACGGCATGACCAATTTCGGGGTCCCGATCATCCGGGTCGAGGATGGCGATTGGCAGCGAAGAGGAGAGCTTTATCTGAAGCACGCCCACGACGGTAAAGACCTGGATACCGAGTACACTGAGCGGGTGCTCCGCGCGATCCACCTCCTGTGGGGGCGACCGGTCCATCTGGAGACGATCCTGGGCGAGCAAGGGACCCGGCTCTCTTACGACGGCGAGAAGAACTCACAGGACCCGGTATAGATCGTGTGGTCTTTTCTCCCGCGCTATGCTCGGAAGCAGGAACGGCTGATTGTCGGCCTGATGTCCGGTACCTCGGCAGATGGGATAGATGCCGCTCTCGTTCGGCTTCGTGGTTCCGAACGGGCGACGACAGCCGAGACGGTTTCGTTTGTGACCGTCCCTTTGTCGGCAGCCCTGCGGCAGGAGATACTCGTCGTCAGTCACGGCGACGGGAACGCAGAAACGGTTTCACGGCTGAATATCGCGCTGGGTCATTCGCTCGCTGATGCCGTCTTCGCGGTGCTGGAAACCGGGGGTGGTGCGGCGTCGGATCTTGATGCGGTCGCGAGCCACGGACAGACCGTTTCGCATACACCAATGGCGTCTCCCTTTGCCGCGACGCTTCAGATCGGGGAGCCTTCGATCGTCGCGCAGAGAATAGGAGTCCCGGTCGTCTCCGACTTCCGTGCGGCGGATATGGCAGCAGGGGGACAGGGTGCACCGCTTGTCCCATACGCCGATTGGTGCCTTCTGACCCACCCAACTAAGGCGCGCGCGATTCAGAACATCGGCGGCATCGCGAATGTCACCTATCTCCCTCCAGACGCCGACGCAGCGCGGGTGCTTGGCTTCGATACCGGGCCGGGCAACATGCTGATGGATGCGGCAGCAGCATGGGCGACTCGCGGTGCCCAAACCTACGACGTGAACGGCGCGCTTGCGGCCTCTGGGACGGTGGATTCCATCCTTTTGAAGCGGCTGCTGGATCATCCCTTTCTCAGCCGGCATCCTCCCAAATCCGCCGGACGCGAAGAGTTCGGGCAGGCATTCTTTCGAGACTTAGTGGCATCCCAGAGGTCCGCTCCCGAAAACATGGTCGCGACACTGACTGCATTTACCGTCCACAGTCTCTACGAGGCGTACCGTTTGTTCCTGCCCCAGATGCCCAGCGAGATCATTGTCGGGGGCGGGGGCGCACGTAATCCGACCCTGATGCGGATGTTGACTGAGCAGTTCGCCCCGACTCCGGTCCTGACTCACGAGGACATCGGTATCAACAGCGAGGCAAAAGAAGCGCTTGCATTCGCAGTCCTGGCGAACGAGACGCTGCTGGGCAAACCGTCGAATCTTCCCTCCGTTACGGGTGCATCAAGGCGTGCGATTTTGGGGAAACTAACCCTGCCGTGATGGGTGACGAGTCCGAAGCCCCGCCGCTCGTTCCTCACGCTTCCGTCAGGGAAAGGATGCTCTGATCCGCGATGACTTCCGCCACACAGAACCTCGACACTGCACCGCTGGCGGAACCCGATTCCCCGGCGAAAAATCCCGTTCGGAAGATGCAGGGAAAGGTGCGCGAGTGGATTCGCGCCTTGCACCGCGACCCGGACGCCGAAGAGCGAGCAATGGGAGAGCGGCGTGCCCTTCTCCTTGAAGAACTGAACCGGGCGGTCGCAGACGCTCCCGATGATGTGCCGATACGCGATATCATCGCGCGACTCAACAGCCACCTCGACGACTGACGCCGCCGCCTCGCTCTTTTCCGATTCGCCGTATAATCGTCTTCGTGAAAAAATACTTTCGCGCGGCGCGACGCTTTTCCCTGTCTCACCCCGTCTACCCTATGAAGGACGCCGAGACCCGATGACACCGCAGCGTTCTGATTCGCTCGATCTGCGACTTCTCACTCGGTTTCGCGAGGGCGATCCGCGTGCCCTGGAGACCCTGTTCGATCAGTATGCCGACCGGGCATTGGGCCTTGCAGTCCGTCTGACCGAGACGCGCGAAGACGCCGAAGAGGTGGCTCAGGAGGCATTTATCCGCGCCTTCCGTCAGTCACGACAGCTGCGGGGTGAGATGGCCTCGTTTGGCCCCTGGCTGTTTGCGATTGTGCGACGCCTCGCAAGTGATAAGCGGCGTCAGCTTCGGCTCCCGACGCTCTCGCTGTCCTCCTCTGAAACGGCGTCGCTGGCGGATGCGAACGCGGCGGATGCTTACCGGGAAACGGAGCGGCGCGCGGAGCAGGCCACCCTGCTCGCTGCCCTGGACAGCCTACCTGAAGAGTGGCGCGTGGTGCTGACGCTTTGTGACCTGGAAGACGTGCCGCACGCGCAGGCCGCCCTCGTTCTGGGAAGATCGGTCGCCGCGACGAAGTCGCTGTTGTATCGCGCCCGCCGCGCCCTGCGGGACCGGCTGCTCGAAATCTGGAAGGAGAGTGATGAAACGCCATGACCCATGCGGAAGCCTATGACCTTCTCGGACCCTTTGTAGATGGCGACCTGCCCGATGAGACGCGCCGACGCTTGGAGTCGCTTCTTTTTGCCGACCGTGATCTTGCCTGGGAGGCGCAGACTCTCGCTCTCACCCGTGCCCGGCTGCGCGAGGGGATGGGGGAAGTCGTCGCTTCCGACGCCTTTCGTGCCCGTGCTCTCGCCCGCCTGCACCGCGACAACCCGCACCTCGCCGCGGCCTCTGCCGCGGCGGAGGAACCGACGCAGTATCAACTGCCCATTCAAGTTTGATTATCGTTTTGATTGCCGTTTAAGGAGTTTTGACCATGCAAGCAGTTTGTCCTCGCAAGGACCTTTATGAAGCCGTTCAAACCGTAGGCCGCGCCGTTTCCGGGCGCTCCACATTGCCGATCCTGTCGCATATTCTGGCCCAGCCACAGGGAGACGGCACACTGCGCCTGACCGCGACCGACCTCGAGATGTGGATGGAATGCAGCCTGCCCGCCCGGATCCAGGCCGCGATTGGGGATGACGAGGAGGCCACCGGGTTCACCGCTCCGGCGCGCGTTATCACTGAGATTTTAGGGGCGCTGCCTGACAGCGATGTTCTGCTGGATCGCCCCGATGGCGGCAATAAGATCCATGTCCGCTGCGCGCGTTCGGAGTACAATATCCTGGGCCTGCCCGCCGAAGAGTTCCCCGCCCCTCCGGATGTCGCCCCCACGGCGACGTTTACGCTTTCCGGCGAACTGCTGCGCGACATGATCCGTCACGTGATTTTCGCCGTGTCCCAGGATGAGACCCGGCCGATTTTGACAGGTGTCCTTCTGGCCTTCAGCGGGACAGAACTCAAGATGGTAGCGACCGACACACACCGGCTTGCCGTTCGCAACACACCCGTCGAAGGCGGGGAAGGTACTGCCAATGCCATCATTCCGGCCCGGGCGATGAACGAGCTACTGCGGCTCACCTCCGATGAAGATTCGGTCGCGATCTCGCTTGCCCAGGGGCAGGCGCGCTTCGAGGTCGGGACGACGACTATGGTGACCCGGCTGCTGGAGGGCCAGTTCCCCAATTATGAGCGCGTCATTCCCACGACCCATGACCGCAAACTGACCCTGGAAACCGGCGAGTTCGCCAAGGCAGTCAAGCGTACCGCGATCGTGGCACGCGATAATGCGAACCGGGTGGTGCTGGAAACGGAGGGTGCCCAGCTTATCCTGTCCTCGGAGTCCGGCACGGTCGGGTCGGCCCGCGAAGAGATCGAGGTCGCCCGTGAAGGCGACGATATTCAGATCGCTTTCAATGCCAAGTACCTGAACGATGTTTT
>JACMJB010000254.1 GCA_014380815.1 Armatimonadota bacterium | reverse complement strand
CTGCTTCGGGAAGGACAGAGATACCGCGCGGTTTGGCGCCCGACCCGCCCCCCATGCTATAATTTTGCGAACCATGCCCTGCCTTTCCCGCCTTGTCCCCTTTTTCTTTCCCTGTGCCGCTCTCGGGATTTTGACCCTCGCGGGGGGGCCGGCAAAGGCTGGTGTGCCAGAGAGGGATATACCGCCGTGGTCCGCGCCGAATGCTGCCGCGCTGAAGGCCGCGACCCGTGATGCCGCCGTGGAATCCCTGCCGGGGGGGTACGCCGCTGTTCTGCCCGCCCCATTTGCCGCCCCCGTTCCGTATCGCGACGCGCGTTACGGATGGCGTTATTCGCGGGCCGTCTATGTGTTCGCGCCGGTGCGGAAAGCCACGGGGCGAAACGCCCCGCCCCCCGGCCTCCGCTTGATCGTCACGGTTCATCATGAGCCGCCGGATACCGCCCGGGCACAGCAGACCGCGCGGCTGATCTCGCGGCTGCTTCGGCTGCATTTCGAGCATTTTGGGCGCGATGCCGCCTTTCCCCGAGACGCAGACCGCGCGGAAGTCTGGCTTGCCTCGGAGACACCCTCCGGAGCGCAGGAGGCGGGCGGCGAAACGCGCGATAATCAAGTCTACTTCTTTGCGACCGGGTCTCCTCGATCCCTACTTGAGTGGACCCGAACGGTCGTGCACGAGTGGGGCCATCTGACGATGTATGCCGCGCGGGGGTTCACCGAACCCGAAAACGATGCCGGGGGGTTCCTGGGGGAGCGGCTGTATCTGAAATGGCTGTGGGAAGAGAAAACCATCACCGCTCCGCTCGGTGACGGTGTCACGCGGGACGGTCTGGACCTCTATCACGAGCGTCAGATCCAGCCTCTGATCGCCAGATTCAACAAAGCAGGGCCTGCCGCGGAGGCGCTGGGCGGAATGGGGCAGGAATCCATGAATTACTATATCGGCGGCATCCTGGCAAGCGACTCAGCATACGGCTCCGCGCTCACGGGCCGCGCGCTGCGGAGCATCGGAGGCGTCCGTCCACGCGATTTTTTCGCGGCCCTGCGGGCCGAGCGCCAGGCAGCGGCGGTCCGGCAAAAAAGCCGTCCGAAGCAGAAAGTCTCCCGGCGATGAGCGCCGTTACCAGCAAAGCAGTTTCCCAGTCCGCGTCATGCAAGGTGAATCTGAGCCTTGACATAGCAGCCCTGCGTCCCGATGGCTTTCACGACCTCGATTCGGTTGTCGCCTTGTTCGCGCCACCCGCCGATGAGATAACGGTCCGTGTGACACCTGGCGCGGCAAAAGGCGTTCTGCTGGTCTGCAAGCATATTCCCCCCGACTTTCCCAAGGGGCCAGAGAACCTGGCGCACCGTGCCGCCACGCTGTTTCAGGAGCAGTTCTCGGTTTCGGGACGCATTTTTGTCAAGCTGGAAAAGCGGCTTCCCTTGCAGGCGGGCCTGGGCGGCGGCTCCAGCGATGCCGCCACGGTCCTGCTTGCCCTGAATCAGTTGACCGGCCTGGCCAGCCCAAACGAACTCAGCGACCTTGCCGCGGCTCTTGGCTCTGATGTCCCCCTGTTTCTTCAGAAGGGACGACCGGTGCGGATGCGCGGGCGAGGCGAGATCGCGGAGCCGCTGTCGTCGCCGCTGCCGTCCCTGTTCGGCGTTCTGATAAAACCAGCGGTTGGAGTGCCGACCGGTCCCGCATACGCCGCACTGGACGCCCTTCCCGCCCGAAGCATTGGCGAGTCCACGCCACGCCTTTTGACGGCGATTGCCGCCGGGGCTGGGCCGCGCAAGCTTGCACCGCTTCTGCACAACGATTTCGAGCAGGCCGTCCTGCCCACGTTCCCCGAAATCGCCGCCGCGCACCGGGCTGTCACCGAGGCGGGGGCGTTGCGCGCGCTGCTCTGCGGCAGTGGGTCCGCCATTTTCGGTCTCGCCGAAAGCCGCGCCCACGCTCGCGAATTGGTGAAGCGCCTTTGCGGCACGTTCGCCTGGACCAAGCTCGCGACCGGTCTTTCGGGGGACGAGGCCGCCGCACCGTGAAGACTGCTGCGCTCATCCTTGCCGGAGGTACGCTTTCACCCGAACTTATGGTGGTTGCTGAGGGGGCGACCAACCGCGCGCTGATCCCGCTTGCGCCGGGCCGTGTCATGCTCGACTATGTAGTCGAGGCGTTGCGGGCCGGATTCGCCGAGGAGGAAAACGGGGGAGGGCGCATTCTGCTGGCTGGTGACGACATTCCGCTGCCGCCCGGCTGCATCGCCGTGCCCGGCGGCGAAACGCTGGTGGACACACTGCTGAATGGGGTCGCGGCCCTCTCCCCGGATGAGACACAGCTTCTGGTCGCCACCGCGGACATCCCCTTTTTGACCGCCGAGGCTGTCTCAGACCTGCTGCACCGCGCCCAGAGCAGCAGAGATGCCGGTGCCGATTTCGCTTATCCCATTGTGGAGGCCGCCCGCTGCCACGAGCGGTTTCCCACCATGAAGCGCACGACGCTTCGGATCCGCGAAGGCGAGTTCACCGGCGGCAACCTCGTGCTGCTAAACCCCGCGTTTCTGCGATCCCAGGAGCAGGTGATCCGCGACGCCTACGCACGCCGCAAAGACATCGGCAAGCTCGCCCGTCTTTTAGGACCGCGGATGCTTGCCCGCCTGATGGTCTCGCGGATCGTCCCTGGCGCACTCGCCATCGCCCATCTGGAGGCCGCGGTGGGCCACCTGCTAGGTGGTGCAACCGCGCGGGCGATCGTCACCCCCTATGCGGAGATCGGCGTGGACATTGACCGGCCCGAAGACGTGCTTATCGCGCGTGCGATGCTCTCCCCCTCGCCGATAGCGGGATAGAAGCGTCTCAGCGAGCATTCCTGCTGCATCGCACATTACGACTGCCTCCGCTCTTTACTTGAGGTGCTCGGCATGGGGTGCTCGACATGGGGTGCTCGGCACCGCCATTCTCGCGCTTTCCCTGCTGGGAGTCACTTCTTCCCCGTGGAGCCGGGGCGCGTGATGGGAATAGCGGCAAGCCAGTCGGGCACCGCATCCGGCGGGTAGCTGGTGACTGCCATCGGGAGCAGCGCGGCGGTCGGGGCATCGAAGGTCACCCTTCCGCCGGACCGATCTACCAGCAGGCCGACCCCACAGAGTGTCGCCCCCTGCACCTGGACCAGATCCAGGCATTCCTGAATAGACCCACCCGTTGTCAGTACATCATCCACCACGGCAACCCGCTGCCCCGGCGCAATCTGCTCGGCGCGCCGCAGAAATCGCCTGCCGTCCGCCCCTTTTTCGCCATACGCCGCCGGGAGTCCCAGATGCTTCGCCACCTCGTAGGCCAGCAGCACGCCGAGCGTCGTGGGGCCGAGGACGACGTCCGGCTTTGTATCCGCCAGCCGGGCGGCAAGTTCTCGGCAAAGCGCCTCGACGTGGCGCGGCTGGTTCAGCACCTGAAACTTCTCGAAGTAGCGGTCCGAGTGCCTGCCGCTGGTCAGCACAAAATGCCCGGAGAGCAGCGCGCCGCTCTCCTCGAATAGGTGCAGAACATCAGCTTCAGTCAGAATGTTGGGAGGGGTATCAGACATAGCTTCCAGTATACCGGGATGCGGATACCGTCGTCTTCCCATCACGGACCCCTGCGTTGACACCCCCCGTCCCCGCTCGTATACTAAAAACCATGAGCGAAATCGCTGCTTCTCCTGCCACCTCGACGCCTTCCACGCTCCACGCCTCGCTGCTGGACCTGGTTCGGCGGACCTCCTCCGACCTGCCCGCAGACATCCGCATCTCGCTGCAAAAGGGTCGCGAAAAGGAGGATCGGGGTTCGCGCGCCCTGCTCGCGCTCGATACGATTGACTGCAATATCGGCATCGCCGCCGAAGAATCCGCCCCGATCTGCCAGGACACCGGCATGATCAAGTTCTACGTACATCATCCGGTCGGATACGACACGCTCGCCCTCGAGGACGCCGCCAAGGCGGTGGTCGCCGAGGCGACGGCTATTGGCTACCTGCGGCAGAACTCCGTGGACTCGATCACCGGCAAGAACACGGGCAACAATCTGGGTCCGGGGACGCCCCTCTTTCATTACCAGGCGTGGCGCAAGAACCAGGTGGACATTCGCCTGATGCTCAAAGGCGGCGGCTGCGAGAATGTCGGCGCGCAGTACAGCCTGCCGATGGACCTGCCGGAGCTTGGCAAAAAGGCGGGCCGCGACCTTGAGGGCGTGAAACTCGCCATTCTTCACGCCATCTGGAAGGCGCAGGGCAAGGGATGCGCGCCCGGCTATATCGGTGTCTGTGTCGGCGGTGACCGCGCCTCTGGGCTTGAGGTGGCGAAAGAGCAGCTGCTGCGCGTTGTCGGCGACACCAATCCCGACGACACGCTGTCGGTTCTGGAACAGGAGTGTGCCCGGATCGCCAACGGGCTGGGGGTCGGCCCGATGGGCTTTGGTGGCGATACCACCGTCCTGGGCGTCAAGATCGCGTCGCGCAACCGCCTTCCCGCCTCGTTCTTTGTCTCGGTCAGCTATGCCTGCTGGGCGCACCGCCGCCGCGGTGTCACTCTGGACCCGGCGACCAACGCCATCACCGGTTGGCTCTACGAAACCGCCGATGAGACTCTGCCGGAAGGGCATTAACAGGGGAATCGGAGTTATTGATTTGCCCCCCGCTTCCGGCGGAACCGGAGCCGCAGAGTATCAGCAGTCATTCCTTTCTGAATTGGCGCGAGCCGTGTGCGGCCCGCAAACGGGAGATAACGGCTCCGCGACACGTCCGCGCCGGGGTCTCGGGGTGCTAGATGCTGGATGTACCTTCGCGTCGCTTGTTCGTGCATCGCGTGCTGGAAAACGAGGAGATTACATCGGAGGCCGCTCCCAATAGCACGGTATTTCGTCGCGGATCTGCTTCCGCCTTTGAGTGCGGAAGGAAGGAATATCCATGTCCCAATTAGTGATTGAGCCAGTGAGCGAAACGGCGGAACGGTTCCCCAATCGGAAGCGGTGGACACGGGATGACTGCGCGTTTCTGGAGCGCGTCGGCTTGCTGCCGGAACGCTACGAACTTATTGATGGAGAGATTGTCAGCAAGATGGGACAGAATCGCCCCCACGCAATCACCGTGACGCTACTCATCAAATGGCTTGTTGCTCTTTTCGGTGGTGATTTTGTTCAGTGTCAGCTACCTATTGAGGTTGAATCCGCGGACAGGCAGACCTATCAGCCAGAGCCGGACGCCGCGGTTCTGGTTCAGCCGGTAACCGCTTATGTGAGTGCGGCACCTGGCCCCGATGATCTGCGCCTTCTCGTGGAGGTGTCCGATTCGACTCTGCGTGGCGATCTGCAAACCAAGGCCGCATTGTATGCTCGCGCGGGCGTCCCTGAGTACTGGGTGCTCGATGTGATCAGCCGCCAGCTTTTCGTGCATCGCATCCCGCGCGGCGGCGCCTATGCTCACATCGAGCGGTACGGTGAGGAGGAGAGCGTTGCCACGGAAGCCGCGCCGGGCAGCGTCGTGAGGATCGCGGACTTGCTCCCCCCAGTGGCGGAAGCAGGGAGATAGATAGCGCCATGGCACAGATAACTCTCACCACCCCCATTGACGATGCAACGATCCGCTCCCTGCACGCGGGTGACGAGGTTCTGATCTCTGGCCACCTGTATACCGGACGGGATGCCGTTCATAAGTATCTCGCGGGCGGCGGCGCGCTGCCGGGCGGCGTTGATCTCGGGGGCGGTATTATCTACCACTGCGGGCCGGTCGTGGTGGAGCGCGAGGTGAACGGCAGTCGTACCTTTACCGTCACGGCAGCGGGGCCGACCACCTCGATCCGCGAGGAGCCGTATCAGGCGGATCTAATCGCCAAGTACGGGATCCGGGCCGTCATCGGCAAAGGGGGCATGGGCCTCAAAACGCTGGAGGCGTGCCGCACCCATGGAGCGGTCTACCTCCACGCTATCGGCGGCGCGGCGCAGGTGTATGCGGACTGTATTCAGGGCGTGGACGACGTGTATCTGGAGGAGTTCGGCTCGCCGGAGGCTATCTGGTCGCTGCGCGTGGTGGATTTCCCCGCGATTGTGACCATGGATGCACACGGCGATTCCCTGCATGAGGTCGTGCAGAAGGATTCGCTGGACCGGCTGAAGGCCGCGCTGGAAGTCTGACGGTGCCTTCTCGCCAAACAGATCATCTTCTGGCATAATATTCGCAGCAACCAAGGGAGTTACCACCATGACGACACCGATTTCTGACGAAACCCCCTCCTACTCCATCGCTGATTTCATCCAGAAGACCGGGGAGCGGGACCAGCCCGGTGATGTCTTCGAACTGGAATCGCACAAGATGCTGGAGATTCACGTGAACGGTCGTGTCTGGACCAAACTGGGCGCGGCGATTGCTTACCGCGGCGACCTCAAATTCATCCGTGAAGGGGTGATGGAGGGCGGCCTGGGCAAGGCCCTCAAGAAGATGGTCAGTGGCGAGGTGACTCCTCTCTCCAAGGTGGAGGGGCAGGGCCGACTCTATGTCGCCGATTCGGGCAAGTATGTCTCGATTTTGCGCCTCGCGGGGGACACGATCAATGTCAGCGGCAATGACCTGCTCGCCTTCGAGGACACGGTCTCCTACGACATCACCATGATTCGCCGCGTGGCGGGTATGATGGCGGGCGGTTTGTTCTCCGTGAAGCTGACCGGGCACGGCATGGTCGCCCTGACCACGCACGGCGACCCACTCACGCTGCGTGTCACCCCAAACGACCCCGTCAGCACCGACCCCAATGCGACCGTTGCCTGGTCCGGCAGCCTTTCGCCGGAGTTGAAAACCGACATCTCTTTCAAAAGCCTTCTTGGGCGCGGCGGCGGCGAAACCTTCCAGATGCTGTTTCGGGGCGACGGTTTCGTAGTCGTCCAGCCCTACGAAGAGAAGCCGGTCGTGGAGGCATCGAGCGGCGGCTAAACAAATGCGTTCCGCGATGTCGAAGAATCGGTCGTTTCGTCGTTTCTCTCGTTGAGGTACGAATTCATGCGCTTGTCTCCTTGTATCCCGTGTATCCCATATATCCCGTATGTGCGTTCCCTCTTCGTTATTACCGTCCTGCTCTGCGGGGTATTGCCCGCTGCCAGCCCTGCTTTTGCGGATCCGCTGCCCTTCACGGCGGACAAGATCGAGTCCTTCAACGGCAGAAGCTGGGGTGGCTTGATCCTGGGAGTCACGACCCAGGACGGCGTCAAGAGGCAGTTCCGGAACGGGCGCGGCGAATATTCAACCTCCGTCGAGGTCAAGCAGGAGAACGACAGCAGCATCCCCTACCGGGTCAGCGCGCTTTACATCAACAAAGACAAAAACGCGACGCTCGACGGTATCTGTATCCGCTACAAAAACGAGGTCGAAGGGATCCCGCTCTCGAAGTTGCAGGCCGTATTGGATGGGCCTGGCGAGGTTCTCTACCCGGAACGCCGCTATGAAAACTGGAAGATAGTCTCCTATGCCCGCCGCGGCATTCTGCTTTTCGTCTTTAACGAACGGGTAGTTCAGCTTCTGCTTGGCTTCCCGGACCGTGTCCGTAACACGCTGCCGCTGCTCCGCGACCGCGCGTCTGCCATCGAGAACTACGAAGACCAGTTCCGCAGCCGAGAGCGGGTCCTTGCCTTCGCGAACACGGATGTCACCTTTGATCTGAAGAAGATCCGCTTGGATAATCCGCGACGCGAGGAGCGTGATCTGGAGCGCGACATGGAGCGCGTATCAAGTCGCGCCCTGCACTTCGATTCAAGTGCGTCCACTGGGAGCTACCGCGTTTCCGTGACCGCTCACTATGACTACGACAAAGACAAGGACGGCACAGTGACCGCAAGCCTCAGCGGGACCGGTCCCTTCGGTCCCCTCTCCACCAGCAAATCCGTCACGTTTCGTCTTTATAAAGGCGAGGACGACATGCGGCTGGAAGACACCCGTTACTACCGCGCGGTGACAGAAGCGATGCGCACCGTCGAACGCGATATGACCGTCCTCGTCGAGCGTCAGCAGCCCCCGCCGGTGGAGACGGTCCGCCGCGCCGATTGGGACAAACTGATCGACAAGTACCGTTTTCACTCTAAATCAGGCAGCGGTTCACTGGTAGACTGAGCGCCGATAGAGTGAACCATGACGCCCTGTTCAAAGAGCTTTTGCAAAGCTTTTTCCCGGAGTTTCTGCGGCTTTTCTTTCCGGACGAAGCGGCTCTCCTCCGTCTTTCCGATGACGCTGACAGCGTCCGGTTTCTGAACCAGGAAGCCTTCACGGACTTCCCCGATGGCACGGTGCGGCGTGCGGATGTGGTCGCGGAGGTGCGAACGACCGGCGGGGGCACCGAGCTTGTTCTGGTTCACCTCGAGATTCAGGCGGAGCGGGCACGCGACGTTCCCTTTCGGATGTGGGAGTACTATTATCTGCTCCGCAGCCGATTCCGACGCCCGGTCTTTCCCGTTGTGCTGTATCTGTCACCTGGTGCGGGCGGGCTGACCGTGGAGCGATACAATGAGGGCATTCTGGGGCGGCAGTTCCTGGCATTTGAGTACGCCGTAGTCGGGCTTCCCGACCTCGCCGCCGAAGACTACGAAACGATCGCCTCGCCCCTCGCGACCGCACTTGCCTCATTAATGCGCTCCGAGGAGACAGACCAAGCAGGCCGGAAGTACCGCAGCCTGCTTCGCGTTACGGGTGGGAGCGGCCTGGACGAAGCGCGACAGCTTTTACTGGCAACCGTCGTGCAGCGCTATCTTCGCCTTACGCCCGCCGATGAGGAAACCGTGGAACAGCGTTTGGCGCAAGAACAGGAGGGAGCGGGAGCGATGTCCATCTATACACTGCTTCGCGAGGAGTTTGTTCAGGAAGGCATTGAGCAGGGCATTGAGCAGGGCACCCTACGCGCGCAACGGGAAACCTTGCGGCGACTGCTGCAGGCGAAATTCGGCGTCCTGCCTGATTTGATCGTTGCCCGGATCGAGACCCTGGATAGCTCCTTTGAGCTTGAGACACTGCTGCTGCGCGTTCTTACGGCACAAACGCTGGCGGAGATGGCTATTGACGATACTCCCCAGAGCCGCTGACCGATGAATTTTCCCGACCTGCACCGTCACCTTGGCGGGGCGACGCATCCTCGTATTTTATGGGGGTACATCACCAAGCACGCCCGCGACAGCGAGGAGAGCCTGCGGATTCGCCGCCGCTTCCCGACCTACGAGGAGTTCGCTTACGAGTTCAATCGCCCCTTTCATGACCTTGCGGATTACCTGACGGTGCATCATCTGGTGGAGGGGCTGCAGGCCGAGGATGTACCCTACTTCACGCACCGAGCCGTGCGCGGCGCGGCGGTCTTCGAGTCCATTGACTACCTGGAGCTTCGTTTCAATCCCTATAAACGGACCCCTGCTTCTCTGCCGGACAGAGACCGGCGCGCGCTGATGGCGGAAGTCGCGGGGCAGGTGATTCGCGCCGCCCGAACCGAGTTTCCCATTCAGACCACGTTCATTCTCTGCATGGATCGCGGCTTTTCCGTGGAGTTGAACCGCGCGATCATCGCCCTCGCGGACGCGCTGCCCGAAGTCGCCGCTGTGGACCTGGCGGGGCCGTATCAGCCTGGAGGCCCAACACCCGGCGAGTGGCGCGAGCTTTACACGGAAGCAAAAGCGCGGGGACTCAAAACGACCGCCCACATGGCGGAGTCCGACCCCGGCGACATCCATCCCCACTTGTTCCCCTATCTGGACCGCATCGGGCACGGGATCCAGATTGCGCTGCATCAGCCCCAATTGCTCGACGAACTCGCCGCGCGCGCCATCTGCCTGGAAGTCTGTCCGACCACTTATCTGCGTACCAACACACTGCAAAGTCTTTCCGAGCTTGCCGTTGTTTTTGCGCGGTGCAGGGGTGCGGGGGTCCCGATCTCGATCGCGACGGATAACCCGGCCCTGCACGGCGAGGCCGGACGGATTGTCGGACAGTACGAGGGTTTGGTCCGGGATGAGGTCATCCATTTCAACGAGATTCTGCAGTATGCCGCAGTCGGTTATCAGTACGCGTTTCGGCCCACGCACGCACCATGATCGGGCAAGTCAAAGCCTTCCGCGGTGCGTTCCTGGTCAGGAATCTGCGGACCGCGATGTTGGGGTAAACTATCTCACCACCCTCCACCAGAAAAGAGATTCCTCGGTCCATGTTCTCTGCTTGCCGTCCCTGCTCTCGGTGCCTGCAGACGCTCTGCCGCCTTGCTGTCTTGTTTCTGTTTCCGCTGCTCGCTGTCACTGCGGCGGCGGCAGCCCCCGCCCCAGGCGGCGCAGGCGGAGGCGTCGCGCTGCCACGTTACCCTGCCCTATCCCCGGATGGCAAGCTGCTAGTTTTTTCATATCAGGGCGATCTTTGGAGCGCGCCCAGCGACGGCAGCCAGGACGCGCGTCGGCTGACCGTCCACCCAGCCTATGATGGGCCTGCGGTCTTCTCACCAGATGGCAGGCAGATCGCCTTTAATTCCAGCCGGTATGGGCGCAGTGAGGTGTTTGTGATGCCCGCAGGCGGCGGCACGGCACGCCGCCTGACATATTATTCCGGGGGGAGCACGCTAAGGGGCTGGGCCGATAGCGGGAGGCGCGTCCTGCTGACCTCGATCCGCGAGCATCAGCGGCGTGGCCCAGCGTTTTATACGATCGGTGCGGGTATCGCACCGGGGCGGCCCAAGCCTCTGCTATCGGTGCGGGACATCACCTCCGGTGAACTGTCTCCCGACGGAAAGCGGCTGGTCTTTGCTCAGGGAACTAACGACTGGCCCCGGCGCGGTTATCACGGGGCGGCAAACGCGGACCTCTGGGTATACACGCTCGCGACAAGGCAGTTCGAAAGACTGACGACTTTTGATGGTCAGGATCTGTGGCCGCGCTGGCTGCCGGACAGCAAGACCGTCGTCTATGTCTCCGAGCGTGACGGCACGTATAATCTGTACCGTCAGAGTGCGGTCCGCGGCGCGGCGCCGGTCCAGATCACCCGCTACAAAGGCGACGGTGTCCGCTTCCCGACCCTTTCCGCGAACGGCTCCCAGGCGGCATACGAGGTCGGAGACCGGATCGCCACCGTTTCGCTGGCTGCGCCCCAGACTCCCAGGACCGTCGCCCTGACTGTGGATGCGGATGACAAGATCAATCCGACGGAGCTTCAGACCCTGACGAGCGGGGCAAGTGAACTTGCCGCCACCCCCGACGGCGAACAGATTGCGTTTGCTCTGAAGGGGGATATTTTTGTCGCGGATCGCGAAGGCGGCAAAGCAGTGCGCCTTACTGATGACCCCGCCCGCGACGATGATTTCACCTGGTCTCCAGATGGTGAGACGCTGGTTTATGTCTCAAACCGGGATGGTCACCCGGAGCTGTACGCCGTCACCAGTGCAGACCGGGAGGAACCCCGGCTCTCCCGCACCCTCAAGCGAACCACTCGGCGGCTCACCTAGAGTGCGGAGCGGAAGAGCGGCCCGCAATTCTCCCCCGACGGCAAGCGGCTGGCCTTTGTACGTGGAAAGGGAGATCTTACCGTCGCCGACGCGAACGGCCGAAACGCGAAGGTGGTACTGCCAGGTAAGAATCTGGGGAGTTACGCCTGGTCGCCAGATGGTCGGTGGT
>JACMJB010000253.1 GCA_014380815.1 Armatimonadota bacterium | reverse complement strand
GAACATAGCGGTGAGCTGCCGCCGAATAAAGAGCCAATCCGCGATCACGCCCAGCGGCCCGAGCGGCGGCGTGTATGTCACCGTATCTCGCAACAGGGTCCGCCCGCGTGGCGTAGCCTCGAAGGCGTGTTCGTGATGCCAGTAGGCGAAGGGACCTTTGCCCTGTTCGTCCACGAAGCGGTGAGGTGGCTCGTGGGCCGTAATGACGGTCTCCCAGCGCAGCGGAACAAAGACCGGCGGCTGCTGAATGACCAGGGTGAAGCGTACCCCCTTCGTCATCACGCCGGGCTTGCCCTCGATACGCACCCTGGTTTGCGGCGGCGTCACCTTCGGCAGCGACTCCACGGTGTCATAGAACGCCCAGACCGTTTCCAGTGGGGCATCAATCTCGGCGGCGAACTCTAGTCGGGGCATGGCAATTAGGATCCACGATCACTATACCGGTTATCGCCGAGCGCTGGTGAGAATCCCGCTTTCCCGCTTCGGGTCCCCCGGGTTAACACTGTCTTAATGTTGGCTTGGTATCATACGCCCCAGACGACAGACGACCGTTTCCAGGATCACGAGGGTCCTCAGCGGCGAGACCACGGAAGGATCAAAATGCGCTTTTCTTCATTTTCTCAGTACAGTGCGGCACTAGCCGTGCTGGGCGTGTGCGCGGCTCCGGCGGCGCAGGCGCAGCCACCACGGGTAATCATCATCTCGCTGGACGGGGCCTCGCCCCGTTTCGCTGAGCAGTACCTCAGCGATGGCACCCTGCCTGCGAACCAGGGACTCGGACTGCTCCGAAGCCAGGGCATCTTCGCGGACCAGAACCTGACGATCACCCCGTCGCTGACCGCGCCCGCGCACATCGCCATCGCGACCGGGGCAAATGCCAGCGCCAACAACATCAACGCGAACGCCTTCCATGCGATTGCAAGCCCACTCTTCACCGCGGGCAACGCCAGCGGCTTCGCCGCCCCGATCGGCGGCTACCTGTTCGACGGCATCAACCCTCCCAGCGAAACCCCGAACCCATCGGCGCAGCCGCTCTGGGTGAACCTGCGCGCCGCCGGGAAAAAAGTGGTCACCGCCACCTGGCCGGGCGGCGACGGTCTGGATGTGCGGCTGCCCGGTCAGTCCGCCGTCGTTCAGCCCGCTGTTCCCCGTCGAACGGTGGACTATACAGTCCCCTTCGGGGCGTTCGGTGGCATCGGCGCGACCGCGTTCGCATTGGTTTCGAGCGACTTCGCTCCGGCTCCTACCGCGACCACCACGCAACTGACCGCGGCGGGCCGCACCTCCTTCTCCCCGGTCCGGCAGAAGGTCACCCCGCTGGAAACCCCCACGGTCGGTGGGGTATCCTATCTAATGCAGGTAGCCGCCCTCGACACCACGAATGACGGCACCGTCAATTACGACACGCTGGTGTTTTGGGACACCACAAACGGCATTCGGACCGGACCGTTTCCACTGCCGGACACTGGCCCCGCCTACGTGCGGCAGGGCAGTGTCGCTGCGAACGTGGCGCAGTCTCAGCCATTTTTCTTCGTGAACAGCAGCACCCGCGCCGGTGTCCGATTCTATGTCACGAACCTGGCCCCTGATCTGTCAGTCGTACGCTTTGTTCGCACGTCCGCGAACTTCATCCCACGCAACCTGCCCGTGCTGTCGTCCGTGGACGATATCAACACCAATGTCGGTTTCTGGCAGCCTCAGCCTGATTTCCGCATTGTGCAGCGCGTCGGTCTTGGAACCGCCGCGGCGCAGTTTACGGACCTCGAACTGGAGGCGGTCTACAAAGATCTGGTGCTGACTTTCACGGAGTATCAAGCCAATGTGACGCTGCGCTCGATTCAGCAGAACCCCGGCGCGGACCTGGTCATGACCTACTTCGAGCAGCCTGACGGATCGTTTCACCAGTATCTGCTTACCGACAGTCGCCAGCCCACCAACCCTGCCGACCCCGGCAGCATCGGGGCCGGCCAGGATGCCGCGAAAGTAGCGCGGTATGCTGAGTACCGCCGGTTCGCGTATCAATCGGTAAACACCGCGATCCAGCGCATCATTGACCAGGTGGGGACCGGTGCCAGCGGGAAGCCGAACTCGAACCTGCTCGTGGTTTCGGACCACGGCTTCGAGCCGTTCCATACCGCCGTGGACATCAACACGCTGCTTTCGAGTAACGGCATCCCGCTAACCCGAGCGCGGGCCGTCATTTCCGGACCGGCAGTGAACATTTATATCAACCTTCAGGGCCGCGAACCGGGCGGCACGGTGGGGAAGATCGAGTACCTGGACCTGCAGCAGCGGATCGCCACCCTGCTTCGCGACACCAGGGATTCCAACCCGGCTTACACCCTGACGACGGCTCCCTCCCCGGTCTTTAGCGATGTCTTCGCCCGGCCCGCTGATCCGAACTCTCCGGACTTCGGGCGCGCGACCACGGAAATCCTGGGGCAGGACGCGGGCGATGTGTTCGCCCTGTTGGCCCCAGGCTATAACTTCGATGGTGTCCAGAACATCCGCCGCAACGGGGACGCCCCGACCGGCCCGCTCGTGCTGACGCTTCCCTCGTTCTACGGGGCGCATGGGTATAACCCCGCCTTCCCGAACATGAGCGCTATCTTTTATGCCGCCGGACCGGATATCGCACCGGGCCGGTTTGCTCAGGTCCGTAATATTGACATCGCCCCGACCGTCTCGAACCTGCTGGGGGTGGCATCGGCGGCGACCGTTCAGGGGCAGGCATTGAATCTGTCCGGCACCGGCGCGGCTCAGCTTCAGCGTGCGGTCAGCCGAAAGGTCCATGGCGCTCTCGGCAGCTTCGACATCCCGCTTGCCGAGGTGGAGCCGCGACGCGGGGCGGCGGGCGACACCCACCAGATCGTGCTGACATTCAGCGGCACGCTGGATGCCGGCACCGCGCCAACGGTCACGGTGCCGGTGGGGATCGCGACAGTCGCGGGAACCACCTTCGCGGGCAGCGAACTGATCGTCACTCTGTCGGGCGTGGCGGATCAGCAGAGCGTCCAGATCCAGGTCACCGGGCTTCGGGATGCGCGCGGCATCCCGCTCTCCTCGGTAACCCAGTCGCTGCGCCTGCTGCTCGGCGATGCGGATAACAATGGTCTGGTCAATCAGGCGGACGTAGATCAGGTACGCACTGCCACCGCTGGTGCCCCCAATCTTCGAAACGATGTGGTGGTCAGCGGCGCGGTCAACTCCAGTGACATCGGCCTGACCCGCTCCCGT
>JACMJB010000252.1 GCA_014380815.1 Armatimonadota bacterium | reverse complement strand
CTGTTCACCGACATCGAGGACTTCACCCGGCACTGCTCCGAGAACGAGGCCGGGGCGCTCGCATCCCTGCGGTGGCACGACGCTCTGGTACGCGACGCCATCGAAACGCGCGGCGGCACGGTATTCAAAACCGTCGGCGATGCCTTCTGCGCGGCCTTCGTTTCTCCAGATACCGCGCTTCAGGCTGCCATCGCGGTGCAGGAGCGGCTGATCGGGGAGTCCTGGGGATTGTCGGGCGGGCCGTCTCATCTGGCCAGGAACAGCCATCGCTTTCGTTTTCGCGGCTGCGTACTTGCTCCATCCTGTTACCCAGTGGGTATCAGTTTTCGAGTTTCATCCAGAGTCTTTGGCAACGCCTCTTTTGCTCACCGCCTTCATACTGTTTCAATGCAAAGAAGTGGTGGGGATACTGGGTTTCTTTACTCCTTGCGGCTACTACAGAGGAAACGGTTTACTTTTGCTACAGAAGCAATCTGGCGTCTCTACAGAGAATAACGATGTTGAGGGCGCTTACATTGCTTGGTCAGGCCATATTGTTCTCGGGATATAGCATGTTTATCAACCTCCTACAGTCTATAGTTGTTTTGTCTGCCTGCCTTCTGGTGACCATCCAGCCCCTGCAGGCACAGCCTCCGGGAGAAGCGCGTGGCTGGGAATCCACCTTTTCAGACGATTTCGTGGATTTCCAGGACGGTAAATGGCTAAGAGGATGGACGAAATTCCGCGAGGATGGCACCCCGTTCCAGGATGGTTATAAAAGTGACGACATTTTCTATGTCTGGCAGAAGGACAGCAACGCTTATGCAAAAGAGGGCGTTCTCCATCTTGTCGCGAACCGCGAGCAGGCGGACGGCAAGTCTTACACCAGCGGTGTCGTGACGACGTTCGACCGTCTGCTGCAGCGCTATGGATACTTTGAGCTACGCGCGAAGATGCCAACGGACGAGGGGTTAGCCCCGTCTTTTCGGTTGGCATCACCGCGCGAGCGGGTGCCAGAGATTGATGTGGTTGAAACGCCGACATCCCGCCTGCCCCATCCGGGAGCGGGACGAAAAGCCCACCTGGTCTACCACTCTGACCCAAAAGCTCCCGATGAGGCCGCAACGTATCAGCTGCCCAAGGGGACCTTCGGGGACGCGTTTCACACCTTCGGCGTCCTGTGGGAACCCGGTCTGCTGGTCTACTACATTGATGGTGTCGAACGGTTTCGCACCACGAAATCCGTTACGAATAAAGCGTTGTATATGATCCTGAGCCTTGAGGTAGGGTTCGGCGGCAAAGCCTGGGCGGGGGATTCGTCGGCCACGGTGTTCCCCCAGGAGATGCTTGTCGATTGGGTGCGGGTCTGGAAGCGGCGAAGTGATCAAGTCCTGGGATCAGTGAACATCCGCACGAGAAAAGGACAAATAATCTCCGTTTATCCGGATTCGAACCGTCTAGTGATGGGCAAAACGACAGACCCTTATCGCGGGCACACTGTGTTTGACGTTTATACAGCGAGCACCCAACCTGACTCTTTCTACCTGCGATGTCGCAGCACAAAGGGGTATCTGCGGATAGACGATGCAGCAGGCGTTACTGCTGACCAGACGTCGAAACCTCAATCCTTCCGACTTGCCGACCAACCGGATGCGACGGTTGCGGTCGTAAACGTCGAGACCGGGCTGCGCCTGAGCTTTGGGGACAAGGGCGTGGGAATGAAGCCTACCCAGCAGTCGAATGAAACCTTCGTCATCACAGGCGCCCCTCCCGGCGACCCTGTCCAGGTGCTTGAGCAGGCAATGAGAGCTCCGGCGAAAGCTCTTGCTTCTCCCTGGGAGGATACTTGCATAAGCTATTCAGAGAGTGAAGGGACTCTTGCAGCAGCGTCCTCAAGTTCAAGCCCTGCTGGAGCCATGTGGCTTACAAGCAACGGGGATGACGTCTACGGAACGAAAGATGAATTTGGTTTTGTCGCTTATCCCATTGAGTCGGATGAGGCAAACCGTTCATTGTCTTTATCCACCCGACTTCAACACGTTTCCTGGGGCGGACCGGCGGCTTGTGCGGGAATCATGATTCGGAGTTCTACAGCCGCAGAAGCCTACAACGTCAACCTGCGCGCAACGCCTGAGGGAGACCTTGTCCTTGCTTACCGAAATCCAACTTACTTCGGATCTTATTTCAAGGCTTTTGGCAGGTTCGCGTTTCCTATCGATCTGCGTCTGGATGTAAACGGCAATGAAGTCACTGCTTATGTGAGAGAAAAGGGTCGCTGGAAGAGGCTAGATCAAGTGGACTGTCCTTTGCAGTCCTATTGCTATGCCGGTCTCATGGTGGTGTCTAACAAGAAGCACCACTTTACGACCGCTAAGTTCACCGGTACCTATATGTTCCTGGGGGATAGCAAGGGTATAGCTAAGTCAAACCCAACGGTACCCAGCCACATACGCGCTTTGTTACGCTAGCTCAATTTTTCTATAAATATGTCTACTATTTCTGATTTGCATTCTGTTAACGTCACATAAATGAGGGCTAGCTTGACCATGTCCTGAAGAGGTAGACAACAAGTTAAGGCAAAATATCTGGAAAACGACATATAAGGATGAGTGAGAAAGTATCGCCTAAAGTTTATCCTGAGGAGCTCAAGCGCGAGGCCGTTCATCTTGCGATTTAACGGGGCAACGTCAGCCAAGTGGCCCGAGACGTGCCGTGACGCCGACTACTTCGGTCTGTCCGTGAACCGCGTCGCCCGCATTCGAGACATCGGGCACGGCGGGCAGACTCTGCTTTCCCGCGCCGCCTACGAGATCGTCTGCCAGAGCGCCCCCGACGGCATGACCTTTCGCAGCCTGGATGCGTGGCGGCTCAAAGGGATGCCACGCCCCGAGACCGTGTATCAGGTCGAGGTCCCCGGCCTGCCCCGAAGCTTCCCGCCGCTTCGCGCGGTTTCCGAAGGGATCGGCAATCTTCCCGAATCGCTGGCCTCGTTCGTGGGACGCGAAGAGGCGGTGGCGCAGGTGGCCTCTCGGCTGGAGCGGCACCGGCTGGTCACCCTGCGCGGCGCGGGCTGCTGCGGCAAGACCCGCCTGGCGATCGCATCACCGACCGGCTCACGAACCGAGGAAAAGCGAGGACAGCATGGCAGACGAAAAACCCCCCATCACCAGCGCGGGCGAAACCGCAGACGAGACTATTGAAGCAAGTTTCGACGTCGCCACGCGAGTTCGTGAGGTACCAGGGGTCGCCTACTCTGACCTCGGAACTGATCTTTGCAGATGCTGACGCGGGAAGTGTCGTCATCATTGCGCGACCCGCCCAGCGAACTGCCCCAGACGGCCCGATCGAAGCCCGTGGTGGAAGGCGGCTGTTTAAAGTCGGCAACCTGACGATCATTTAGCGACATATCAGGTTTGGCACTTTTGGGTGAGGCAGGCACTGCCCGCGCTCGGCAGAGCAGGCGCGGGCAGTGGTACCTTTGGCTTCCGTGTCTCCGCAGCACGAAGGTTTACCTGACGCAAGGCCGCTGAGTCGCCAGGGATTTTCGGGTATACTGCAACTGTTTTGTCCTTTCGAGCTACAGCCGTCTAAACCCGACCACGCCTTCCACTTAGAACCCCGGAGACCCTCGCCCTCATGGTGCCGCGCACGCTTCATACCTATACCGTTGTCCCCCTGCTGCCCGAACGGCTCGCCCCGCTCAAAGAGCTTGCTTATAACCTGCGCTGGTCCTGGGACCACCCCACCAAGCGGCTTTTCACTGCGATTGATCCCGAACTCTGGCGGCGGACCGAGCACAACCCCGCCCGCCTCCTGGGGCTGGTCGCGCAGGGGCGCCTGACCGAGCTTGCCGCCGACCGTGCGTTCACCGATCAACTCGACACGGTTTACGCGGACTTCCAGAGCTACATGAACGATGGCGGCTGGTGGAGCCGCAGCTATGCGGGCGAGTTCGGGCCGGATTTTAAGATCGCTTATTTTTCCGCCGAGTTTGGGATCTGGGAATGCCTGCCGATCTATTCGGGGGGGCTTGGCGTTCTGGCGGGCGACCACCTGAAATCGGCTTCCGACCTGGGGCTGCCGCTGGCGGCGGTCGGCTTCCTGTATCAGCGCGGTTATTTCCGGCAGTCGCTGAACACCGACGGCTGGCAGGTAGAGAACTACCCGACAACGGATTTCTATTCGCTGCCGATCACCCCGATGCTCGGCGCGGATGGCGGCCCGTTTGTGATTGATGTGGACTTCCCCGGTCGCCAGGTTGGGGTTCAGATCTGGAAGGCGCAGGTGGGCCGGGTCCCACTTTACCTGCTGGATACCAACCTGTCCAAAAACGCCGAGGCCGACCGCCATATCGCGGGTAACCTTTATGGCGGCGACAACGAGACGCGCATTCAGCAGGAGATCGTGCTGGGGATCGGCGGCATTCACGCTCTGGATGCCATGGGGATCAAACCGACGGTCTGCCATATGAATGAAGGGCATTCCGCCTTTCTCGCTCTGGAACGTGTGCGGCGGCTGGCCGAGGGGCGGGGGCTTTCCTTCGCCGATGCCGCCGAGGCGACGGCGGCGGGCAACCTGTTCACGACCCATACCCCGGTCCCGGCGGGCTTCGACCTGTTTCCGCCGGAACTGATGAAGAAATACTTCGACAGCTACGCCCCAAAGCTTGGCCTGCCCGACCACGATGCCCTGCTGGACCGAGGGCGGCTGGTCGGCGACACGACCGGCAAGTTCAACATGGCGGTCCTCGCCTTTCGGCACGCCCGCTATGTCAACGGCGTCTCCAAGTTGCACGGGGTCGTGTCCCGCCAGATGGTGCAGCCCTCGGTCCCCGGTTTCCCACTCGATGAGGTGCCGGTCGGCAGTGTCACCAACGGGATACACACCGAGACGTTTCTCTCGGAGGAAATGGACGATCTTCTTCAGAAGTACTGCGGCGAATTGACCGGCGAGAGCGTCGCGGACCCGGCCTTCTGGGCCAAGGTGGACTCGATCCCGGATGCCGAACTCTGGGCTGCCCACGAAGCGCGGCGCGCGCGGCTGGTGGAATGGGCACGGCAGTACCGGATCGGAAAGATGGAAGGACGCGGGGCGTCCGAGCGCGAGGTCAACGAGGCCAGCGAGATCCTGGAGCCGGGCACGCTGACGATCGGGTTCGCGCGCCGCTTCGCCACATATAAGCGCGGCGACCTCATGCTGCGGGATGTTGAGCGCATCAAACGGATCATCAATCACGCGGAGCGGCCCGTGCAGTTTGTCTTCGCGGGCAAGGCGCACCCCAAAGACGATGCGGGCAAGGAGCTGATTCGCCATATCGTTCATTTCTCCCGCGATGAAGATGTCCGCCGCCGCATCGTTTTTCTCGAAGACTACGACATGAACATGGCCCGTCATCTGGTGCAGGGCGTGGACGTCTGGCTGAACAATCCCCGCCGCCCCATGGAGGCATCGGGGACATCGGGGATGAAGGTGATCGCGAACGGAGGTCTGAATTTCTCAGTCCTCGACGGCTGGTGGGCCGAGGGCTACGATCCCACGGTCGGATGGGAGATCGGACGCGGCGAAGACTACACGGACCTTGGCTATCAGGACCATGTCGAGGCGCAGGACATCTACGAGACTCTGGAGCGTGAAATCGCCCCGCTCTTCTATCAGCGGGGCGCGGACGGTTTGCCGCACGGCTGGATCGCCAAAGTCAAGGCATCCATGAAAAAGCTCGCGCCGATCTACACGACCGCCCGGATGGTGCGCGAGTACGCCGAAACTTACTACGTGACCGCCGGGCGGCGCGCCCTGGCACTGGCGGAAAACGACTTTGCCCGCGCCCGCGCGCTGATCGTCTGGAAAGAGAAGCTGCGCGCCCACTGGGGCGAGGTCCGTGTCGAATCCGTGTCGGCGGGAACCGATAAGCTGTCGGCAGGTTCAAGCGCGCCGGTCCGCGCGGTCGTTCTGCTTGGCCCGGTCCTCACCCCCGGCGATGTGACGGTGCAGCTTTATGCCGGTCCGGTGGATGCCGACCGCAACATCGTGGAGACGAAGATCACCGCGCTTGCGCTGGAAGGAAAACCGGGCAGCGATGGCAGAGCCGTCTACACCGGCTCGCTCCCTTCGGACAAGAGCGGGCAGCTTGGCTTCACCGTGCGGGTTCTGCCTTCCCATCCCGATGCGGTTCTGCCGCAGGAGCTTCCCCTTATCACCTGGGAGTAGCGGTTTTGGCTTGTGGCCCTGGCACTACCACACGTGCCCTGGTCAATATCTTCGACGGAGGCTGCCAGAACGTCGCCTTCCTTGCGGTCGGCATGCTGGGCACCGTGGGCGTCGGTCTTCGCCGCCGCGCCAAGTAGTCACCGGCACGGGCGGTTTGTCCTGTGGACCGGCGGGCAGTCAGGGGACTGCCCGCCGGTTTCGTTTGTGATACGCTGTCTCTGAAATGACGCGTGAGATGCGGGAGAGGCCGGTTGCCGCCGTGCTGGGAGCAGGTTCTTGGGGGACCGCCCTTGCGATTCTTCTCGCACAGCCACAGAGCACCGGGATCGTGCGCCTGTGGGACCGAACCCCCCTGCTTATCCGATCCATCACCGCGGAGCGCGAGAACCGGCGGTACCTGCCCGGTCTGCAACTCTCCCCCGACATCATTCCTGTGGAGGCGATAGCGGAGGCGTTGGAGGGCGCGGCGTGCGTCGTGGTGGCGGTGCCCTCTGGGGCGGTGCGTGCCGTGGTCACCCTCGCGGCCCCGTATCTTGCGCCGGGCTGCGATCTTGTGCTCGCTTCCAAGGGGCTAGAGCCGGAAACCGGGCTGCTGCCGTACCAGGTTGCGGAGGCGGTTCTGGGCACAGGAGTCTCTCTGATCGCCCTTTCGGGGCCAAACCTCGCCGCCGAGATCGCGAACGGCGTCCCCGCCGCCGCGGTCGCCGCCTGCCCGGACCTGGCCGCCGCCGAGCGGATTGCCGCCTTATTTCATCATTCAAGGTTCCGCGTTTACACCTCCGACGACCGGATCGGGGTTGAAGTCGGTGGCGCAGTGAAGAATGTGCTGGCGATTGCGGGGGGTGTCTCGGACGGATTAGGCTTTGGCGATAATACCAAGGCCGCCCTGCTGACACGTGGCCTTGCCGAGATGGCGCGCTTTGGGGCTGCACTGGGCGCACGGCGGGACACATTTTACGGCCTAGCCGGAGTCGGTGACCTGATGGCGACGGCTGCCTCACGCCTGTCGCGCAATTGGCGTGTTGGCGAAGGGATAGCCAGGGGCGAGCCACTGCCGATTATTCTCGAACGCTTGGGCCAGGTCGCGGAAGGGGTCCCGACCGCCCCTGCCGTGGTCCGCCTCGCCGCCGAAAAGGGGATCGAGGTGCCTGTCTGCGCCACGGTTGCCCGGCTGTTGGCGGGCGACGAGTCCCCACGCGATGCCGTGGATGCGTTGATGACCCGCAGCCGCGATTCGCGACAGGAAATCACCTTTTGACGGACGGCGGGTGTAACCAAAACCCGCGCGAAGTGCCGGACCCGTAGAGAAACCCAGCAGCGGACGCCTCGTACCCGGTCATGCGGCGCTGCACAAACAGAAAGAGCAACAGGAAATCAGGAAATGCGGAACTTCAAAGAATGGTCCCGAAACGACAAGCTGGCGTTCACCAGCATTCTGGTCGGCGTCGTCGGTGTTGTTCTTGCACTGGTTCAGGTGCAGACTAATCGCCTGCCGCTGGGATCGGTCAGCACCAGCGCACGGCCCGACGCAGCGATGGCAGCCAGTTCATTCTCCGGCGACGAAGCTTCGGCGGGCGCAGAAGCGGCAGATGTTCTGGAGATCCAGGTGCCCGGCAGCCTGAACCAGATCACCCTGCGCGCGGCAGGAAGCCGTGATGCCCCGCTTCAGGAGGGTTTTTCCCTGAGAGGGAGCGGCGTGCAGCGGGTCGTTTTCCTGAAGGCGGGACAGAAGGTCAGCGCTTCTTTATTTGGAAACGAGAACACGCTTCGCATCGCCTCGGATGTCTCTTCCCAGGTGCGTCTCACCGACACCGGTCATGAAAACAAGGTGGATACTCTGTCGCCCGCGGTTCTTGCCAAGGCCCCCTTTGGCAGCGGTGCAATGTCGCCACCGCTCGCGGAGAACGTGCCGGTAGCCATCAAGGTCTACGGGAACGGAAACGAAGTGATATTACGCGGCGAGGCGGGGCGCATCAAAGGAAACCTTCAGCGAAACGTGTCCCTCTTTGGGAACCAGCAGCAGCGTGAACTGGTGCTGAAGCGGAGGCAGGGCGGCAAAGTGATCCTCTACGGCAACATAAACACACTTCGTATCGCCGACGATGTGGCGGACCGGGTGGAGCCGGTTCTGGTCGGGCATGATAACCAGGTGTTGACCCTCACCTCTGAAGCGACAAAAAAGCCGCTGATCTACTGACGGCGGGCGCGAAGATAGGCGCGCAGCTTTTCGGCGTACTGGGGGAAAGCCACCTCCGGGTCCGCGATCTCCGGCACCCAGCGCTTCTCCCATTCCAGCGAGATAGGTCCGGCATAGCCGCCAGTGAGCAGCAGGTCCAGCATAGGAAACAGCGGCACATCGCCATCGCCGAGCAGCGTGTACGCCCCGTCCCTGCTGTCTTTGATATGGAGATGGGTGAGCGTCGGGGCTAGGAAGCGAAACGTCTCCTCGAATGGTTCGTTCTGGCGATACGGATGATGCAAATCCCAGAGCGAGAAGACGGCGGGGTGCGCAGCGAGCGTCAGCAGTTCGGCTACCGCCGCCCCGGTCGAGAACGCATCGTGCGTTTCCAGAACGATCTTTACCCCCTCGGACTCGGCGGCATCTCCGAAAGCACGCAGGTTTTGGGCAGCACGAGCCAGCGCCTCCTCAGGAGGGATCTCGCCGTCCAGCGCACCACCGAACACCCGGACCACCGGACAGCCCAGGTCTCGTGCAAGCGCGGCATGGACCCGCACGTGCTCGGTGTTCGCCTCTGCCACCACTCCCGACGACGACACGCAACAGACGGCGATTCCCGCATCGGCGAATCGGGTGCGGGTCTCCGCCCGTCGCTCTCGGGCAAAGGGTGCGGCTTTGGACAGATCCACCTCGCTCAGGTAACCCCGAAGCTCTATGGCATCGTAGCCGTATTCCACGGCGGCGGCGAGGATGCGGTCTAGGTCCCAGGAGGGGCATCCGAGTGTCGAAAAGGCGAGTAAGTTCATGCCGCTAAAATTCGACAGAATGGCTACATATCCTTGTTTAGTTTGTTTCCACCACCGGTTTTCCGTCATAGGCGACCCCGGCGGCTCCTGGAGCGCCTCGGGGCGGCACCTTCCAGTGAGCGACTTTTGTTGTAAACTCGTCATAAGTCATTGCGGAGTTCGGAATGCCTGCCTGACCTGGAAAGGCGATAGTGTAACTGCCGTAGCTTATGGGAATGCGCAGTGCGCGATCATAGGGAATCCTCTCGACACTGCCATCATCCCAGAGAACCATGTAGAAACCAACGGGATTCATCGTCGTGTGTTGACGTTTGTGCGTTTTGATGTTCTTATGAAAGTAAAGATCCGTAGAAACGAGAACATCGCGAGTGCCTGACTCTTTGGGACCGCCGATGGCACTGCCGTCAGGTCGCGTTTTGGAAACAACGTAGGGGGATGCTATATCCGCATGTCTGCGCAGCATCACGCTGTCCGCATACCGATAGTCTGGATTTGTAAAAATGGCCATGATTGCTCGCCGTCCCGGTTGGTTTTTGAATGCTTCCTTGTCTTTACGATAAGTAAAAGCCCGAAATCCGTAGGCTGTGGGGTTTATATAAACGTCGGTACTTAAACCGAGTGTTTTGACCTGTCCTGCTTTCTGCCTTTCGGTATAAGTTGGCAGCAGCGTGTAAATCTGCTTCAGCGCACGTTCCGTGTTTTCTGGGCTTCCAGGAACCGTGCCATAGGTTTCATTCAGGCTCAAACCTACTGCGGGAATATCTTTGTCTGCAGGAACAACGCGCGCCCTCTTGCGCCGGTTGGTTTCGGTTACACGATTCAACTGAACGTAAGCGGTGATTGAGATCAGTCCGACCAGGAAAGTCAGTAGACCAAGGCGAAAAAACCGCCCTCGTATGAGCTGCATATAAATCCCCCTTAACTTTATTCTTTTGGCAGGAGGCAGTATCCGCAGATCTGTTCTTCTGGGCAGTTAAGTCCATTGCAGTAAGCACAATGCCAGGTGGCGCCCCCACACGGCTCCTGATACCGGCGATTCAAAAGTATAGTGCATTTTTTGGCTTCTGGGTTCTGATTCAAACATGTCATGGTGTACTTCCAATCCTCCCAATCTACCCATAGCCAGTGTGGACAGCTGTTAGAGTCGCAATTGACAGAGCAAATACTACCTCCGTATGCCACACGTTCGGCTTGACCAACCTCGCAGTCGCTGGGTGGGTTCTCGCTAAAAAGGGCTTATGTCTGCGGGGGCAGGAAAGGGGATTGACATGAAGGATGAGAAGCAGATCGTCTGCCTCATTTTGAGTGGTGAGTTTGATGGTTTCGCGAACGGGATCTCTTTTGCCCCAGGTGTCAAGCGGAACGTCAATTTGAACCGATTGAAGCGGCAGAAGACGAAACGGGGTCTTGCGGTTTAGGGTGCCGCGAGTACAGCCACACCCGCCGGGTATTCCCGTAACCATGACAGGCCAGGGATGGATATTAGTTGCGGTGAAGGTATGGCGAATGATGCTTGAAGCCTTAGCCGTTCCGAAATTGAACGTGTTTCGAGGTGCATAAAGGCCCTGAGAAAATATAGGCAGCCGCCAAACCAGTATGGCGAGAATGAAGGCCGCCGCCAAAAGAACGTTCAGAGCTTTTTGAAGCCTTTGACACGGCTTCGTGCGGGAAGGGGTAGACGGTCAGAGCCTGCAACTCGATGTCAATAGTGCGGGCGAAAAAACTGCGTTAAAAGGAAATCTTGTGCCGCCGCATGTGAATCGAAAGCAGCAGCCCGATCCCCAGCAGGGTCGCCATCGCTGCCGACCCGCCAAAACTCATCAGAGGCAGCGGGACCCCCACGACCGGCATGATGCCGCAGGTCATGCCGATGTTCACCGTCAGGTGGAACGCAATCAGCGTCGTGATGCCGCCCGCGATCAGGCGCCCCATTGGCTCCTCGCACTCGGCAATAGTCGCCACGCCGCGCCATAAAATCAGCCCGTATATGGACAGTAAAAGACACGCACCGACAAACCCTCCCTCCTCGCCGACCACCGTGAAGATGAAGTCCGTATGGTTTTCGGGGATAAAGTCGCCTTTTGTCTGGATGCCTTTGCCAAAACCCTGCCCGGTCGCGCCGCCGCCGCCGATCGCCGTCAGACTTTGCAGAACGTGATAGCCCCGGTTGCGGGGGTCGCGAGTCGGATTCAGGAACGTGAGTACCCGGTCTTTCTGATAGTTGTGGAGGATGTTGGCCTTCCACGCAACCCCGAATAGCAGGCTGCCCACAACCGCAAGCCCGACCAGATGCCGCCAGTCCGCCCCGCCCAGAAAAACAATGCCGGTCCAGACCGCGAGAAAGACCAGCGCAGTTCCAAGGTCCGGCTGCTTGGCGATCAGCAGCATGGGAATCCCCACATGAAGCAGCGTCATCAGCAGCGACGGCAGTTCGCGCAGTTTGGGGCCAAGCTGCGCCACATAGGCCGAGAGCGTCAAAATAATGCTGATCTTGGCGAACTCAGAAGGCTGCAGCTTGAAGTCCATGCCGGGGATCGGCAGCCGTATCCACCGCGATGCTCCCTTGACATCCGGCGAGAACTTCAGAACAAAGATCAGCAGGATGATATTCGCCCAGTAGAAGACGGTGGCATAGCGGGTGACACCCGAATAGTCTTTCGACGATGCCCAGGCCATCAGGCCGATACCGAGCAGGAAGTACACCCCCTGCCGGACAACAGAACCCCATCCCCCCTGCGCCGTGGTCGCGTTATGGATCGTCAGCAGACTGAGCGCCATCAGAGCGACCACCGCAAAGAGCAGCGTCTTGTCAATATTCTTACGCAGCCGTGGCTCGATGATTGTCAGTGGGGTGGGCATGGGGTAGTACGCGGTACGCCGTCACGAAAAATTGTCGGAGGCAGGAGGTAGCAGGACAGGCGGTGAATAAAATAAACGGAATCTTCCCACTGTGTTCGACCCAACGCTCCGCCGCATCGAAGCCGCCTTCGCTCTACTGATCACCGCGCTCGCCGCCCTTAGTATACCGTTGCCACGCCTCTGCTGCGCTGCCCCGGATCTGCCGTCCTCGCCGGTCCAGCGGCGTACTCTGCCGTCGGGGCTGCGGGTGATTGTCGCGGAGCAGCCGGGGGCGGCACTCCTGGCGCTGGATCTTCGGGTGCGCGCCGGGAGCGGGTCGGAGACACCGGAAACCAACGGAACCGCGCATTTTATCGAGCATCTGCTGTTCAAGGGAACGGAACGGCGGGGACCGGGCGAGATAGACCGGGCGATGGAGACCCTGGGCGGCGAACTGACCGCGCAGACCACACGCGATGCGACCCGCTACGCCACAGTCCTGCCTTCCGCCGGCTGGCGCGATGCCCTGGCGATCCTGGCGGACATGACCCTGCACCCCGCCTTTCGCGCCGCCGATGTCGCCGCCGAGAAACGGGTGATTCGGAGCGAGATGGCGATTGCGCGGACCGAGCCGACCCGCGCGGGGTTCGGCGCCCTTTCCGAGATCGCCTTCGGCCCCGACAATCCGTACCGGCTTCCGCTGATGGGTTCTGAGACCAACGTGGACACGATGACACCCGGTGCCCTGCGCCTCTTCTGGCAGCAATGGTATCGTCCCGCGAATATGACCCTGGTGGTCGCCGGGGATGTCCGCGCCGCGGAAGTCTTTGCGGCGGCGGAGCAGCTTTGGGGTGCCTCGGACTCTCCCGCCCCCCCGGAAACCCATGGCGGAACTGCCGGAGGAGCCGCTCTCCCCAGCAGCCCTCCACGCGGGCGGCGGAGGGCCGCCACTCGCCATGCGGACGAACGCGTCGGCCTGCTCGTCGGCGGTGGCCTAGTCACCGTTTTGGTCGGCTTTCCCGCGCCTTCCGCCGGGAACGCCGACGCGTTCGCGGCGACCGCCGGGGTGGTCTCGCTGCTCGCGGAGGGCGCGAATCGCGGCGGCGGTGGACGATTGACGGACGCTCTGGTGGGCCGACAGAAACTCGCGCTCTCGGTGACAGCCGATATGGTCGCGCAGCGAGGCGAAAGCCTGGTTGTCGTGACCGCGACCGGACGCCGCGCGGAGGCGGCGAAACTGGAAGCGGCTTTGCGAACCACTCTGAAGCGGTTGCTTGCGGGCGGTTTCACCAGCCAGGATGCCGATATGGCACGGCAAAATCTTCTGGCGGCACACTTCTCAGACGACACCCTGGAAGGCACAGCGGCGCGACTCGCTCTCACCGATGTGTTGGGGCTTTCCGCCAGCGGGACGGACGACCGACGCCTCTATGCCGCGCGCCTGGAACGTACCGTGACCTGGGATTCGATGACCAAAGCGGCGCAGCGCTCTCTCACCGACGAGAACGCTGTCGTGGTGGTGATCGGGGCGGACGCCCCGTGATAAGCGCCTTTTTGCGGCAGATCCTGCCCCGGACGATCCTGATTTCCCTGGCGCTGCTGATTCTCTTACCCGGTATCCCCGGTACGCGAAGAGCGGCGGCGGCAGTGCCCGAGATCTCCCGGCTGCGCTGCGGCGCAAGCCTGGTCACGCTTTATGAGCCGAACAGCGCGGCGGTGGCGATAGATGTCTTTTTTCGCGTGGGGCTGAGCGACGAAGGCAGGAACCCCGGAATCACTGCACTGGTGACGCGAGCCTGGTTCTCCGATGGTCGCTTTCGGAGCGCAAATCAGCTTCGGCGGGATATTGGAGCGTCGGGCAGCGGCGTCGGGTCGTATTTCGGCGGGGATTTCGCGGAGATATGGTCGGTCAGTGGTACGTCGGATGCCGCGATCGAGCAGTCCGCGCAGACCCTGTTGCTGAATCTGGTCGCTTCGCCCGGGTTCGGACCCGAGGCAATCACTGCCGCGAAAGAGCAGCAGCAGCGTGCTCTCGCCCTGGAGCAGGCGAATCCGCTGGCGGCGGTCTTGAATCAACTGCGCAGCCGAGTCTGGTTTGAGTCACCGCAGGGCCGCGCCCTGCTGGGAAACGCCGAATCCGTTGCGGCGATCACCGCGCGGGAGGTCGCGGCCCACTACCTCCGCTTTTTCCGGCCCTCCCGCGCGGTGATCGTGGTGGCGGGGAACCTTCCGCCGGAGCGGGCACGCCGTCTGGTCGAGCAAAGCCTGAATGCCGCTGGCTGGAGCGAAGCAGACCGCCCCGTCGCCCCCGAGATACGGGCAGCACCGGAGCGTGTCCCACAGGGGCTGCGAGACTTGCTGCTGGACCGTCCGGCCCCCGCCTCGATCCTTGCCGCCGGGTACCTCACCGCCGGGACACTGACCGCGGGGTCAGAGGAATGGGTCACGCTGCTCCTGCTGGATGCGGTACTGGGCGGCGGTAAGACGTCGCGCTTGTTCCGCCTGCGCGACGATGCCGTTCCGCCGTCCACACCGATCGGATATGAGGTTCGGACCCTGCTGCTGCCGTTCCGCTCACAAAGCCTCTGGACCGCCTACGTCATCGGAAGCGGCCCGGTGAAGGCTACCCGCACTGCCGTTCTCGCCACCCTGTCCGCGCTCGGAACCGGCACGAAGCCGGTCACGGACGTGGAACTGGCGCGCGCGAAGGCCTATCTGAAGGGGCGGCACCTGGTCCAGCGGCAGCGGCTTAAAGAGCGCAGCTTCGGGGTCGGGTGGGCGGAAGTGATGGGCCTGGGCGGGGCATTCGACACGGGCTACGACGCCCGCATTGACGCCATCACCCTGGATGCGGTGAACCGGCTGGGCCGGCAGACCTTCGGCGCGGCGAACGCAGCCGTCGTGAGCACCGAGTAGCCCGCAGTCCTCCGCGCCCGCGCGAGGCACTAAAAGTACTTGATCTTGCCGATCGCCGCTGCCGCGGTCAGCACGACTGCGACCGCGAACCAGAGCAGCGAATAGCCATTCGCCGCCAGCAGTGGCAGGCTGAGGTGGATACCGTAGCGGATCAGCAGCGACAGCAGCGCGCCGCCCACAACACTGAAGCCCGCCAAAAACTCGATCCGGGGACCACGTTTTCGGCCCGTCAGCCGCAGGATCAGCTCGCCGAAAACGCCACCGATCGCCGATGCTCCGAACAGCAAAAACAGCACAAATGCGCCGCTGATCATCTGCAGACCCAGGCCGACCAGTGTCCCCGCCGCCAGCCCCAGCGCGGTAGCAAGCGCAAACCGCTCCGGTTTGACCTGGTACAGGTGAGAGCTTCGGTTGGAGCCGCAGGAAGGGCAGAGCATCCCGACCGCGCCGGATACCGCGCACGACGGACAGATCGGGGTACCACACCGCCCACAGGAGAGGGCTGTCTCCGTTTTCGGATGCCTCGCACATTGCATGGGTTTCGGTAAGCCTCCTAGCCTCCGCCGCCTTTTACGGCGCCCGGAGGGGCGTTTCCTTCTTTCACGGGCACGGCCGGGGACTTTCGCCCCGCAACGGGAGCAACGAGAGCAGGAGGGACAGCGACGCCGAGGCGGGTCAGGGCGACCCTCGCGCGCTCCGAGGCGTTCGCGCTGTCGGTTCCGGCAGCCGAGGCGGGCACCACAACCGCGCTCTTGTAGGCGGCGATAGCGTCCTCTTTCCTGCCCAGAGCCTCGGTCTGCAGGCCAAGCTGATAAAAAGCGTCGGCGTCCTTCGGATCGAGCAGCGATGCCTGTCGGTACAGATCTATCGCGCCCTGCCGCGTCTCCGTTTTCGGGGGACTGCCCCCGCTCTCAAGAAGCGTCTGCGCGTAAAGTTTCAGGGCGATGGCACTACGGGGATACTTTTCGGCGGCACGGCGCGCAAAGTCGAGATATTTCCCTGGCGTGTTGTCCTCCCGGTAGAACTGGGCCACGGAGGCCACCGCGGCAAGATCGGGGGCATCCGGGGGGGAAAATGCGATCATCTCCAGGTAGGCCACCGCCGCTTCAGGCCTCTTGAGGGTATCGAAGACCCGGCGCAGCCCGACACGGGCCGGATTCGAACCGGGGTCGGCGCTTGCGGCATCCTGGTAGCGCTGGACCGCATCCTCCAGGCGATTGAACCGCTCGTAAAACGCCCCGGCGGCGACATTTGCCCGGACCTTATCGCCGGTATCTTTTCCCTCCTCCACAAGCCGGGTCAGCGTTTTTTCCGCCTCGGCGGTGCGGCCCGCCCTTTCCTGGGCGACGGCCAGGGCGTACCGGATCTCTCGGCTCTCCTCAACGCCCGGATTCTCTGCCGCCAGACGGGAAAGGTCCGCCACTGCCTCATCGTGGCGTTTGCGTTCCAGGAGCAGGGACGACGGCGCAAGCAGGTAGGAGATACGGGTCGGGTCCGTTTTGGTCACGGTGAGTTTGCGCATCTCACGCAGGGCGTCGTCGTCACGGCGCTGTTCGCGATAGAGCTGGGCCAGCTGCCAGTGCGCGGCATTACTTTTGGGCACGGCTCTGACGAACCGCTCGTACAGCCAGGTCGCCTCGGCGGGCTTACGCTGGTTCTGAAGCAGCGTCCCCAGCGCCTCGTAGGCATCGGGATCGCCAGGCGCGGCAGCGAGGGCGGCCTCGTATTTTTTCCGCGCCGCATCGGGCCGCCTTTCCTGCTCCAGGATTCGGCCCAGCCCCACCAGCGCCTCGGAATCTTTGGGGCGGCGGGCAAGAAGCCGTTCGTACGCCTTCCGCGCCTGGGGCCAGTCCTGGTTCTCCACCCGCAGCGACGCCAGCGCTTTGAGCGCGGTCAGCCCGCCCTCCCCCGGCGTTCTGTCCGCCAGGATTTGAAACTCTTTGTAGGCCGCCTCTTTTTGGCCGGTCGCGTACAGCAGGTCCGCCAGGCGGCGGCGCGCCTCACCCCTGCCGGGATCATAGGCGAGGATCGCGCGATACTGACCGATCGCCGTGTCCCCGTCCTGCTTTCGCTCGGCGATGTAACCCAGACCCATCCGCGCGACAGAGTCCTTGGGCGCAACGGAAAGGGAGGCACGAAAGATATTGGTCGCGTCGGGATACCGCTGCGCACCCTGGAGCATCATCGCCAGGCCCAGGTTCGTCAGGTAGAGCGAGTTCTTCGGGTCCAGGACCATCGCCTCGCGAAAGCTAGTCTCGGCCTTCTGGTAGTTTCCTGGTGCAGGCAGTCCGGCAAGCGTGGGATACAGGTAGTACAGGCGCCCAAGCTGAAAATGGGGACGCGGGTCTTCCGGGTTCGCCGCGATCACTTTTTCGATCTGGGCTTTGGCTTCGGCGGGCCGTCCCCTCATTTCAGAGGCCATCGCCGCATTGATTCCGGTGCGCACCTCTTTCGGAGCCAGCACACTGGCCCGCGCGTATGCCTTCTGTGCGGCTCCCAGATCCCCCGTCTGGCTTGCCAGATCCCCCAGCATCACCTGGTAATTCGGCTGGGCAGGAGACTGAGCGGCCAGCTTCCGCGCAAAGATCAGCGCTTCTCGGCTGCGTTTCGCGCGCACCAGAGCCGTCACCAAGCTCAGGGTCACCTGCTGGTTGCCCCCGCCATCCAGGGCGCGCAGTGTTTTCAGCGGCGCGACCGCATCGGCATAGCGGTTCTGCCGCAGAAGGGCGGTCGCCAGATTACCCAGCCCGTATTGGTTCTTTGGATCGAGCAGGACCGCCCGTCGTGCGGTCGTCTCCGCCCCCTGAGGATTGCCGCGTCGAAGCTGAATACTTGCGAGCTGCGCCCAGAAAGGGGCTGCCTTCGGCTCCAGCACCGTTGCTTTCCGCAGATGGCTCTCGGCACCTGCCAGGCGGTTGTCCCGGCCCTCCAGCAGTCCCAGATTGGCCCAGGCCGCGCCCGCGCCGGGGAACTGCTTCAGAAGCTTTCGATAGGTCTCCTCGGCGGCAATGGTCTGTCCCTCCTCGGTCAGCCGAACCGCCTGCGCAAACAGTTTCTGTCCTTGCCGGGGGTCCGCCACCTGCACCACCGTACTTTTTGGATCGGCAAGTCTCGTGGGAGGGGGGGCAGGGGCTGCAATCGGCGGCGCGGCGACGGATACGCGAACCCCCACAAGCAGGGAGAAAACCGCGAGAGATAGGGGGTGGAAAGACTTCATGATGGGAGAAAAGGCTCCACCTTTATTGTATCGCAGGAACAAACCAGAGCAGCCCCCAGACGGCGCAAAGCCCGCGCAGCTATGCCCCGCTGCGGGATATAACGCAGCCGACGGTGCGCCAGAGGATCGCCAGGTCCAGCAGGAAGGACCGGTGCGTGATGTACCACAGATCCAGACGGACCCGCTCTTCGTAGGGGACGCTGTGGCGACCGCTGACCTGCCAGAGGCCCGTCAGACCGGGCCGGACGGAGAGCAGTGTTCCCCCTCTGTCGCCGTAACGGAGGATCTCCGGCGGCGACAGGATACGTGGGCCAACCAGGCTCATTTCGCCCTTCAGCACGTTGAAAAACTGCGGCAACTCGTCCATGCTGTAGGCACGCAGAATCTCCCCGGCGCGCGTGACACGGGGGTCGCGGGACAGCTTGTACTCTTTTTCGTATTCGCGGCGCAATGCCGGATCGCTTTGCAGGATAGCATCCGCGTTCTCGATCATGGTCCGGAACTTGTAGGCGTCGAAGACACCGAGGCCGGATTGCCCGCACGAGGGCCATGGCTGCCTCGCCAGGACCTGTCGTCGGTGCAGGATTGGCCCGCGAGAGTCCCGGCGTACCCAAAGCGCAATAATCAGCAGAAACGGCGCGGCGACCAGCAGCCCGATAAACGCCCCGATGATGTCCCCCAGGCGTTTGCTTCCCTCATACCATGCACCCGGCGCGGAAGCGATCCCTGCTCCCGCCCCGCGGGAGATACGCACGGCCCAGGAAGGGCCGTCGCTTTCCGGCGGGACGGCAGAAATAGATGGGGGAGGCAGATTCATGCGTCTTACCTGCATACTACGGCACCCGGCGCGCAGGTTCCGCCGCCCGGCGCACGCTGGCATAAAGGGCGACAAACAACCCGGCGGCGGCTTCCCATTGGTGGTGCTCCAGGACATACCGGCGAGCCGATTCGCCTGCCGCTTTCGCCGCGTTTTCGTGGATCAGCCAGTCCGCGCAGGCATGGGAAAGCGCATCGGCCCCATCCGCGATCCGTAGCCCGCCTGCCTTGGACGCACCGACCAGGGCGTGGCCCGCGAGGGGGGATACAACGGTGGGCAATCCCATCGCCATCGCCTCCAGTGCCTTGTTTTGAATCCCGACCCCAATCCGTAGCGGGCACACCGCGACCCGTGAGGCGGCGAGAAACGGGCGAAGATCGTCCACATACCCGGTGACCGTCACCCGACCTTCCCAGCGTGCCGCCGCGCGCAGGAGTCGCCCCGAGGGACCGCTTCCCGCAAGGCAGACGGTCACGGACGGCGCGCGGGGCAGCAGGGCGTCCAGACGTGGCAGAAGGTCACTCAGCAGGAACAGAGCGGCATCCTCGTTGGCCTGGTAGCTCATCTTGCCGGAAAAGACGAGGTCGAATCGTTTTGGTGGCGGGTCATCCGGCGGGCGGAAATAGTGGGTATCCACGCCGTTGGAAATGACCGTGATCGGTGTTCGGACCCCCAGCGCGGCGAGGGCAGCAGCATCTCCGGCGGAGGTGACCGCTATCTGCGTGAATGCCTGGCAGACGCGGGGTTCGTAGCGCGTTAGTTTCGCCCACTCCTCCCAGGCGATCCAGTAGCGGGGGTCGGTCCGCGCCGTCCGCGCGACCATTTGGCGGCGAAGGTCGGTGAGGCAGTCCACCGCATCGAAGGCGCACGGAAGCAGTCCGCTGAGCGAGTCGGCGAGGTGGGCGGCCCGCAGATGCTCGATATGGGCCACATCGAACGCGCCGCCCGCGGCAAGCCTCCTCACTAGCCGTGCGATCTCAGGCGATTGACACCACGCGGCCCAGAGTGGCGTTGGTGTCGGGAGCGCGGCGGCGGCCCGCATCAGCGCCGCCGCCCGTGGATTCGACACCACATGAACGGCCTCGCAGATCTCGCGCAGCGCGGCGAGCGCGTTCCCGTCGGCGGGGGAATTGTCACCCAGAGCGGCGACGGTCACCCGGTGCCCCGCCATCACCAGGTGCCGAATGAGCTGGAAGGGTCGGACCCGGATCGGCGACGGCAGATACGGGGTGATGAACAAGATCCGCAGCAGATCACGATCCATCTGCTTGTCACACACGGGGGATCAGCTCTTCGTAGGCGCGGAGCAGACACTGCCCCGCGACCTTCCAGTCGTAGCTGCGGACCGCAAGCGCGCGGCCCCCCGCCCCCAAACGCGCGGCAAGCGCGCGATCCGCAAGCACCCGTATCACCGCTGCGGCGAACGCCTCCGGCGTGTCGGCGAGCAGGATATTTTCGCGATCCGTCACCGCGATCCCTTCCGCGCCAAGCGTCGTGGAGACAACCGGCAACCCCATCGCGAGCGCATTCAGAATCTTGACACGCATCCCGCTTCCTGCCCGCAACGGCACGACGAAAACGCCACAGTCAGCCATGAACGGGCGCACATCGGGCACTGTTCCGGTCACGCGGATGCACCCCTGTCCGGTCCGGGCAAGCGCGCGCACAGCAGGCGTCGGTTTTGTCCCGACGATCTGAAAGCAGGCATCTGGAGCCTGTCGGCGGATGAGCGGAAGGATCTCGGCGCAGAACCAGCGTACCCCCGCCACATTGGGAGGCCAGTACATCGTCCCGACAGTGAGGATCATCGGGGACACCCGTGAGGGACTGTTTCGCGGCGCGAAATAGCCGCTATCCACCCCGATCGGTGTCACGCGCACCGTTGCCGCCGCCCCGGTTCCCCGCAGCAGTTCGGCGAACACGCCCGCGTCTTTTTCCGAGACGGCGAGCACGAGGTCCGCACGGCGGCAGGCGGCCTGCTCGAACCGGCGCAGACGCGGCCCCTCCCACCGGGCGACCGCTCGCAGCAGCGGCGAAACTCCCCCATCCCCGCGGGCAAGGTGCTGCACGATCCGGTGCTCGACGTTATGCTGATCCAGCACGATTTTTACCCCACTCAGGAGCGGGTCACCCGGCGGCGGGACAAACGACAGCATCGTCAGGTGGTCCGCATGGACCGCGGCAAACGGTTCTGTTTCCAGTGCGGCGCGAACGGCGGCAGACATCGCGGGCGCGGCATCGCGGGCGATGCGCAGTGGCTGCCCCGTCGCGGCGGCGCGAAGCATCGCCACCAGGTCACGACCGCGACCGCGCGGCAGCAGAAACGTGGTCAGACCGCCCGCGCAGAGCGGCGCAAGCGGCGCGGCGTGTTCCGCCTCTGCCCTGGTGCGGATCAATGCCAGCAGGGTGATATCGAACCGTTCCGCCAGAAGACGCAGCGTCTGGTAGGACTTGATCTGTCCCCCCCCCTCCAGCGGCCACGGAAGTAGGTAGGCGAGAAACAGCAGCTTTGGCTTCGCGAGCGGGCTGCTGCTCATCGCGTTTCGGACTCCGCTTCCCGCACGACTTTTGCCAGAACTGTCGTGTAAGCATCCAGAGAGTGCCGCGCGCTGGCAGCGGCTCGTGCCGCCGCGCCCAGCCGCGCCGTCTCCTCCGGAGCCTTCCGGAGCCTGCGGATCGCGCTCGCCAGGGCGGAAGGGTCGGAGGGTGGCACGATGCGGACCGTTTCATTGTCGCGGGCGTAGCCCTCCAGCCCCGGCGTTTGTGTCAGCACGACGGCTTTACCCATCGCCATGCCCTCCAGCAGACCGTTCGCCCCTGCCGCATACCGAGTGTCCGCCTCCAGCGGAACCACGACCACGGAAGCACGGGTGTACAGGCCGCGAAGTTCAGCGAAGCGCAGGCCGCGCCGAACCGAGACATTTTCCGGCAGATGTTCCGGAGCGACCGTCGCCGCGCCCCACAGGCTCCCGGAGACAATCACGAATGGCAGCGGGGCCAGATCCCGCGCCGCCTCCAGTAAGGTGGCATAGTCGCGCCGCTCCTGTCCGACACTGAGCACAAACGATGGCTCCCCGGCAACCGTCTCGCTACGGTCGCTCAAGGAATGCCAAAACCGAGTGTCCACGCTGTCGGGCAGAAGTACGGCCTTTTCCGGAGGATAGCCCACCTCCCTCAAATACGCGGCCTGTGGCTCGGACAGCACGACGATCCGCGCAAAGCGGTGCAGCCAGCCCGTCCGCTGGTGCAGGCTGCGCTTCTTCGCTGACGTCAGATGATGCGCGACCAGAACGTGTGGCGCCTGGTCGCGGCGGGCCGCCAGCAGCAGCGCGAGCGGTGCCCCGATCTTCTCCGACAGGGAAACGTAGACACTCACTCCCCGCCGGTGCCGCAGGGCCGCTATCGCCTGCCGCAGACCGCCCGCCACAGGCTTCAGCGGGGGAGTCCGGATCGGGGCGTCCTCCAGCACGGACGCCAGAACCGCGAAGTCGGTGCGGGGCGCGCACTCCTCTGACCATGGCTGGCTGGAGGGAAGGATCAGCGGGCGTCTCCGGTCCCCGTTTACCACCGCGCGACCCCTCGATAGGCGGGCAGGGTGAGTGTCTGCCGCGCGATCCGAGACCACGCGAAGATGTCCGCGAGACACCGAGCACCCGCGCCCAGCCGCACTCGGAGTGCAGGATCCCCCACCACCCGGCGCACAGCGGCGAGGAACGCGGCCTCATCCCCGACCGGAGCCAGCAGCAGATTTTCGCCGTCCCGGAACTCTGCGGGAAGGTTCGCCCGGTCATGGGTCGTTACAACCGGCAGCCCGTGCGCGAAGGCGGCCATCAGGGTGGTTCGCCCTGTGCTCGCCCCGGTCGGAAACGGCAGCAGAGCGGCATCCGCCTCCCATAGATGGCGGGACACTTCAGCAGCCGACAGATCGCCTGTAAACGAAACGCAGTTTTCCACTCTTAGCCGCTCCGCAAGCTGAGCTAGCTCCTGGGGGTAGTCAGGGTCGCCGCGCCATCCCCCCACGATTGTCAGAGTCGCCATGCCATTGGGAAGCGCGGCGACCGTTCGCAGGAGCGTCTCGATGCCGCGCCTGCGCCAGACAAAGCCGAAGTACACCAGGCGGATCGGGCCATCGCTCTTTCGTTGACGTTCGCCCACGACCGGCTCGATGCCCGTCCCGACTGCAATACGCCGCACTTTTCGCCCGATACCGGGGATTCGGCACAGACCCTTTTCCTGACGACTGCTGCAGACCACGATGCTATCGCTCTGGATGAGCAGTGGCAGCAGCGCCACGCGGTGCGCTCGCCCCCAGGACCGGGGGCCATCCAGGGAGTGAAAAGTGGTCACCAGAGGAACCCCGATGCCCCGGAGCAGTTCTGGCAGCAGTGTGGTCACCACTGTGCTGCCCTCAAACAGCCCACGCTCGTACTGCAGATGCACGACGGCAGGACGCGCTACGCGCAGCCGCCGCACCAGATCCCGGACCCCGGCCCCATCCCAGCCCGCGATGACCGGAAACACGCCGGGTCGAGGCTCCGTTTCGCCCCGCCGGGTCCAGACAGCGACAGGTACGCCCTGGGCTGTCAGATGCCGCGCCAAATGGAAAGTGTAGTCCCCCACGCCGCACAGGCGCGGCGGGAACGAGCCGGTTAGCAGGACCACACCGGCGCTCATCGTCCCGCACCGCGCACGGACGACTTCCAGATCGCTACCATCTCGTTCGCCAACCGTCGGCAGGTATACTGAGCGGCCCATTCCTGGCCTGCCCGCACCCGCGCGCCGCGCGCCTCTGGCCCCTCAGACAGCAAAAGCACCACCGCCTCGGCAAGCAGAGCGGGACTGTGTGGGTCAAAATAGACGGGCGCGAAACCGCCCAGTACCTCTGGCATGGCGGGAGCCTCTGATGCCGCGACCGGGCATCCGCAGCGCATCGCCTCCAGCGGCGGCAGTCCGAACCCTTCCCGCCAGGACGGCCACACAAACGCCCCCGCCCCCGCATATGCCCCCGCCAGTGCGGCATCGTCCACGTCTCGCAACAGTCGAGCGTCCTTTACCCCGTATCGCTCGATGTCCCTTTCCGCCCGCCGCGCCGCACCCTCGCTGGTACAGATGAGGTCCAGCCGGGGCGACACGCCCCCCGGAAATCGGTCGGCCTCTTCTGTCACCGCTCGGTAAATCAGCTCTACGTTCTTGCGAGGGTCCGGCGATGCAATCGCAAGGATGCTTTGCTTTGGCTGTTCTCCCCCCCCCGCCCCTTTTGGGGGAGCACTGTCCGTTGGGACCAGCGTTCCGCGGGACTTTGTAGTTCCTGCCGTCGCGGAGCGACGGCAGGAACTTTCAAGATGCAACGAAGCGTTGCCCCCCGCGGGAAGCGCTCCCCCGAAGGGGGCGGGGGGGGCAAGAACAGCGCAGGGTGTCGTGGCCCGGTACGCCCGGGGCGACGATTACCACGCCGTGTTGCGGGAGAAGCTAAATGCGCTGGGGGCATGGATCGAGAGAAGATGGCCGGGTGAGAGGACGCGCGGGTTCACGGATAGTGGGCCGCTCCGTGAGCGGGAACTGGCAGCGCGGGCGGGCATAGGGTGGCAGGGACGCCACACCAACCTGATCTCGCTGGACCTGGGGAACTGGTTTTTCCTGGGGGCGCTGCTCACAACACTGGAGCTGGCACCGGACCCCTCCGTAGAGGGTCACTGCGGCACCTGTACCCGCTGTTTGAGCGCGTGCCCGACCGGGGCACTGGTCGCGCCTCACACGCTCGATGCCCGACGCTGCATCTCATACCTGACCATTGAACTGAAGGGGTTTATCCCACGCGAACTGCGCCCGCTGATGGGGAATCGAATCTTCGGCTGCGATGACTGTCTGGCAGCCTGTCCCTGGAACGAGCGGGCGCAGGCTGGTCGGGAAACCCGGCTCGCGGCGCGAGCCGGGGATGCCGCCTTCCCGGAACTGCTGGAATGGCTCGCGCTGCTGGGGAGCGAGACTGTGTTCCAGGTGAAGTTCGCGGGAACGCCGCTGCTCCGACCGGGCCGCGAGGGGCTGCGTCGCAATGTCTGCGTTGCGCTGGGTAACGTTGGCGGTGCGGAGTCGCTGCCGGGGCTGGAGGACGCGCTCAGGAGCGACCCCTCGCCGGTTGTGCGCGGTCATGCCGCCTGGGCGATGGGGGAGGTGGCAGGGCGAGCGAGGGGTGCACTGGCACAAGCGGCGTACACCGCGCTTCGTGAGGCCGCGACTCGTGAGAGCAACGAGGCGGTTCGGACGGAGATCGCTCAGGCGGGGTCCGGCTAAAGCCCGGCGGAAGCGCCGCGCCCTCGGGGGCACCCGGTTGACGGCTGGTGATTCTCGCTGCGGATCTGTCGCTGCTGGTCCCGGGTGAGGAATCGGACACGGGCGATCATTCTTGGCTCTTGCCGCCAGCGATGCAGGGTTGGTGCCTCCGTCGCCAGTCGTGAGACAATCTCCTCGTTGCGAAGCCGGTCGCCGAAGACCAGATGCGCCGCCGACTCATACGGCTCGGGCAGTGGCTCGCGGCCCTGGTGCCCGCCGCCTGAAATCTCCTGTGATTGGGGGAATGAATGTGACATCTGCGTTTCCTCGCGTTCCTTGCCTTCCTTCGTTCTCGGATGCCTTTTGGACGTGTCTGGGACCGCCGAAGTTCATTCGATTGAAGCGAGGGGCGAAGGGGTGCTGAGTCCGGTGTAGGCAGACCGGCCCCACCGGACTCAGCGCGGGGGTTCGAGATCAGGCGACCGTAGTCACTCTGCCCGTCTGGACATTGTAGATCGCGCCGGAAACGAGAATGTCTTTAGGGATCAAGGGCGAGTTCTGGATTGTCGCTATATCGTCGCGGACACTCTGCTCCAGATCGGGGAAGGGCAGAAAATCCTGCTCGCCGACATCCACCCCCAGGTCCTGCTGGATCTTGCCCGCCAGATCCTGATTGCTAAAAGTCAGCATCCCGCAGTCGGTGTGGTGAATGACCACGATCTCCGTGGTTCCGAGCAGCCGCTCCGAAATCACCAGCGAACGGATAGCATCGTCGGAAACGCGCCCGCCCGCATTGCGGATCACATGGGCGTCCCCGATCTCCAGGCCCAGAAACTTCGCCGGATCGAGCCGGGCATCCATGCAGGTAACCACGGCGACCTTTCGCGCAGGCGGCATCGGCTTCGCGCCGTCGCCCGTGGTATCGAATCCTGCCGCAAACTTCTCGTTGGCGCCTTGAAACTCTTTGTAAACAGACATGAAAACAGCTCCCTCTAATGCGTAAAGCCGCGCCTCAAGATAGCTGAGGCACGGGCCAATGGCGAGTTATCCGATTGATTTTACCCGATTGCGGTTTGTTTCGTTTGCGTCTTGCACTTTCCACGGAACAGGCAGTATGATGCTCTAACCAGTCGGGCCGTTTTCCACATTCAGCTTCGTCGAATTTTGGTGCCGGGCGGTGTATGTCGCGTATTCGAGACGACGCGACGGACATTGATCCGTCGCCGCGCACAATAGGAGAATTGCATATGGGGCAGCGTGACGCCGTGTTCCCGGCCGGTCGGCATGACCTCTACACGTCACAGACCTATTCCGCAGCGATCAGATCGGGTGATCTCTTGTTCGTGTCCGGTCAGGTCGGCAGTCGCAGCGATGGCTCGCCAGCGCCGGACTTTGAGACTCAGGTCCGTCTGGCATTCGCCAATCTCGAGGCGACCCTGCAAGCGGGTGGATGCGGTTTTGACGATATCGTCGACGTGACGACCTTTCATACCGATCCCGAAAATCAGTTCGGCACAATCATGACCGTTAAGAGTGAAGTCTTTCCGAAAGCGCCATATCCCAATTGGACGGCGATCGGCGTCAACTGGCTCGGGGGGTTCGACTTCGAAATCAAGGTCATCGCCCGCATTCCCGGGTAATTACCCTAGGTCAGAGTTTTGAACAGCCGTTTCGCGATATGCCATGTGGAAATCCGCATGGCATATTGTTTGCCGCTCGCTTCGGCGTGTGATCGGCGTGTGGGAGCCGACACTCGATCAGAACATGCCGTTTGGGTTTGCAGAGTACTCGGGAATGATTTGCAGCACGTCCCAGTGCTCTATGATCTTCCCCGCGTCGTCTAAGCGAAAAATGTCAATGCCCGCATAATCGTGGTCGCCGGGCCATTCCTGATAACAATGGAGAACCACATAGTTGCCCTCTGCAAAAGCGCGCTT